>NZ_LWER01000188.1:0-244 GCF_001634775.1 Sulfitobacter sp. HI0027 | reverse complement strand
CGCCTTTCATGTCGTGCGCTTGACCCGGCAGTAATAGAAAACGGACTAGGTTGCCCAGGGCGTCGACCAACGCAACGATTTTGGTCGTTAATCCTCCCCGCGAACGTCCGATAGCCTGAGCTTGAGTCCCCCTTTTGCGCCGGCCGCCTTTTGGTGAACCTGAACGATAGTGCCGTCGATGAGTGCGTATTCAAGGTCGGGATCGCCACTCATCGCGTTGAAAAGACGCTCGAATACGCCGGCG
>NZ_LWER01000187.1:0-254 GCF_001634775.1 Sulfitobacter sp. HI0027 | reverse complement strand
GTCATGGTCTTTTACGGTACGAACTGTGAGGTCGGACATGGCGGGCTCCCTTCGCTGCTGCGCGATCTTTGCCCCAGTTGGTTCAAAAATCCAGCCCAAGGTCCAGCGTTGTCGCAGAATGAGTGAGCGCGCCCATGGAGATATAGTTCACCCCCGTCGCCGCGACCTCGGCAATGCGCGGCAATGTCATATTGCCCGACGCCTCAAGCACGATGCGCCCATTGGCAATTTCCACAGCCTGAAGCAGCGTGTTC
>NZ_LWER01000186.1:0-48124 GCF_001634775.1 Sulfitobacter sp. HI0027 | reverse complement strand
CGGCCGTCTTGATCGACTCGAGCATGCAATTCGCACCCTCTGGGCACCGCTTGATCGTGACGGGGCAGCCCGGCCTGTCCTTGCGCTCTGGTACGATGAACCGGGCTGGAACTGCCCTTACGAAGCCCGCGCGGCCGTCGGTCGGCTTGCGCCTCTTCAGCACCTATCAGTGCGCTGGCGGGCTCTGACGCTGGTGATCTTGCATGATCTCTTTGGAGCAGATCTGGTGCCCGGCGCAGTCGTGCCGGAGGCCGCCCTCGTCCTGTTCCGGCGTGCCGCCCCATTGCCGTGGCTCACGGATGGGCGAGATCCACGGAACGGCAAAGGAAAGCGCGCAGTTGAAGCTGGAGCGGAACGAGTCCACAGGTTGAGCAAGAGGCCTGTCCACCGGTAAATGGAAATTTCCTCGACGAGAGGGGGGATTTTGGCCGAATCCACCCATGAAACTAAAACGACAACCCATGTTTTTGAGCATATCATTTTTACGTCCGATAATGTAAACTTATTGGACATCATGGCAAAAGATAGAGCGAGGCGTTTTCTGTGCTATTTTCTGGAGCAAAGCGCCGCGATGGTTTAGGCTTCAGTCATGACATTTGCCCGACCGGAACACTCCATCGACACAGACACTCTACCCCGGATGCCCGCATGGGTCACCTCGGCACGTCCTGAAGCCTTTGAAGATGTGGCGTTTTTATCGGGCGCGGCGCTGAACCACCTGCATCTTGTGTTGGGACGCGAAGAGGTCCCCAAAGCCTTGTTGCGGGATCGGCTGGCGCTGCGAGCGGCCGAGGCATGTGCCGGGTTTTCTGGTCGGCCGGAAAGAGCCCAAGAGCTGCGCGACGCGATTCATCTTCTGCGCCCTGGCGATCTACCTGGTCCCGCGGGGGAAACTTACCTTGCCTGGCGTCGCGCGGTGGAGCGGCCGGTGTCGATCAAGGCTCTGGGCCGAGCCTTGCCGATCTTGGAGTTGGGCCAGATTGCTACATGGCTCGATACGGGGAAGGGAGCGCCGGTGACCCGTGCCGCGATGGCGCTGGATGCTGTCCTGACGGAGGCACCCCGTGCCGAAGTCCCGGCGTTGATCCTCGCGGACGTCGCCCTCGCCCAGGCGCTTGGTTGGGATCATGTCGTGCCGCTGCTGGCCGCGGGTTTGAAACGCACAGACCTGCGCAAGCGGGGTGACGATTTGCGCCTAGCCTGTCATCGCGCAGTGACCGCATCCGCGGTCGAGGCCGCGCGTCTGGCTGTCGATCTCGCGCGTCGGGCTTCGCTTTTGAAAGGAGTTGCACCAAAGCTTCGGGCCAAGGGGGCAGGGGCGGCGGTGAAAATATTCCTGACGCAGGACGCCGTGGCGCCCAGTGCCCTGCCTTTGCCGGACCGCGCGGCGCGGCGGCTCTGTGACCGGCTTGTCGATCTCGGCGCGGTCCGTGAGCTAACCGGGCGCGACACATTCCGGCTCTACGGGGTGTAGCCATGAGCATGGACAGCGAAAGTGGGAACCGGTTTCGCGGTTCGGACATGCGACCGGAAAGGAAGTCGAAGGATCGACCAGAAGCTGAGCTTGATCGCGAGTTGCTCGACCTGCCACCGGAGTTGCGCTGGCGGGAATGGATGCGCCGGATCGAGGCGGTGCTGTTTGCCTCTGCCTCGCCTGTACCGCGCGAGGATCTGGCGCGCATAGTGGGGCAGGGGACTTCGGTTGATCTGCTGTTGGAAGACCTTGCCGCTGATCTGGAAGGGCGGGCGTTCGAGATTGCCATGGTCGCAGGGGGGTGGATGTTCCGGACGCGGCCTGTTTACGCGCCTGCGATCCGCGCCGCAGCGGATGTCGGAGACCAGTTGCTGGACCTGAACGAGTTCGACGTCGCGATTTTGGCGGCCATCGCCTACCACCAGCCGATCACCCGCGATGGGCTCAAAGACATCTTTGGCAAAGAGATCAGCCGGGACCTGATCGGAAGGCTGCATGCGCAGGGTCTGATTGGAACTGGGCCGCGCGCGCCGCGTCGTGGTGCCCCCTATACCTTCGTGACCACAGACGCGTTCCTCGCAGCTTTCGGGCTGGAGAGCTTGCGCGACCTGCCAGACGCTGAACAGCTGAATGATGCCGGGCTGGCCGCGCGCGCCTGAAACTCACCGGGAATTTTTACAGCGCTTGCCGCTGCTGATCGAGCCGCGCGGCCGCCTGAACGAGATCCGCCAAATGCGGGCCAGCGGTGGTAGAGCAAGGCCCAGCTTTGGGCCGAGGCAGGACGGCATCGCTGAAAGATGTGACCAGTCCGCTCCAAGCTGGCGCAGCCTGAACGACGCGTTTCCAATAGATAATCGCGGAACTTCTTCTCTTTTCGAACGGCGTCGACCGCCCTTCCGCCAATTTCTGAAACAGCTGATAGCGATCCCGATGGGGGAGGCGCAAGATGGATACACTCTGTTTACCAAATTGAAAGCAAGCCGATCCAAGAAGGTCCGGCAGTGATCGTCCTTCTGCCATTCTATGCCCTGCTGCCTGCAGACGAAGCAGATCGTCGATCAGACGCTCAAGACGCCGAACCCCATTGGTGGCAGGACGGGTGCGTTTGCAGAGGGCCGCGCCGCACCGGGCGCAGATCTGATGCGGCACAAGACGCTTCTGGCTGAACGGAGCCAATCCGCCCCCGCAAGATGGGCACCTGTCCCGAAGCCGACAACCGTGGTGAAAGCAAGAAACGCGTGTCGCCAGGCTCCAGCCTCGGCGAAAATAGGGCGTTTCGTCTTCCGCCAGACAGGCCGGGCAGAATTGCAGCCAGGTCGCCTGCGTCTTTGGTGCGCAACTCTGCTGAGGCGATGCCCGCAGGGGCAAACGCAACCGGGCCAAGGGGTCAGGAGCAATGGTCAGAGCCGCGATGTCTTCCAAGGGTATGTGGGTATGTTCTCCCAGAAACTGCAGAATGCGATCTGGCATCGCTCGATCAAGACGTGCCGACCAGTTCTGACCTGGCGCTCCGAGAAGCGCACCAAAATAGTGCGGAGGTATGCCGTTTGCGTAAGCGAGGCGGTGCAGCCAGCTCGACAGAAGTTCACCTGGTGCGGGCATAATGCTCATGGGCCAACGGTTTCCCGCCACACTTTCATACCGCTCTGCAGGCGTCACGGAGATCCCGGTCGGCCCAAACCTCATGTCATCTCGTGACGCAAAGCGGAATTGCGGCGCCTCGAGAGAGGCACATAGCCAAGGTCCGACAGGGTTGCGCCCGTGATCCGGTCCTCACCGCGCGAGATTGCCGCAACTGCCGCCCTGGTGACTATCTCGATAACCTCGCCGATCAGCCCCTCTGACAGATCGTGGATGATCTTTGCCAAGGGTTCGCGCGACAGATCGGAGGCATTGGCTAGCGGCAGACTTACCTCAAGGCTGTCCAGAAGTGTCGCGAAATCCTCGTCATACGCCCAGCGTGGAATGGGGATCGTATCGAAGCGTGAGCCCATTTCGTCCGTGTCATGCACCGCATCGTAGATCGCGATTTCGCCGACAAGGACGGGTGAGATGTCATGCACTCGTGCGATCCGTCGCAAGAACGAGAAGATGGCCTTCACATCCTCGCGCCGCCCGCGCAACGCGCTGTGGAACTCGTCGAAGATCAAAAGGCGCGGCTTCAGGCGCTCCAGAAGATGATCGACCTGATCGCCGGCGCGGGCCAGGCTGCGCCAGCCAGCGGCTTGTGGCGCGCGCAATCCGGACAGGATGCTGGCATAGAAATGCGACAGCCCTGCACCTTCCCGGGTCTGAATCACCCACACCTTTTGCTGCTCGGCTACACGCAGATGTTCGACGGCGAAGCGTTCGGCGATCATGGTCTTGCCGTTATGGTAGGGACCGGCAAGCAGCAAACCGCGTGGGCGCAGGGATGGCGGTCGCTCGAGCAGCAGTCGCATCGCGTCATGCGCCGCGCCGGCCGCCGGATGGCTGATCCAGCGCGGCGCGCGCACATGGGCGATCCGCACTGCGTCATCGGCCTGCAAGAGTGGGACGGTGGCGGACATGAGGTGGTCCGGCACCTTACCAATCCTCGATTGGGAAGACCCGCCGCGGACGATCCGGGTCGAGCTTTGCCTGGGCCGAGGCGGAAGGCGTAGCGAAGTCGGCATAAGGCTTCTTTGCCTCGGTGGCATGCCGGGCGCGGGTCATCTCCTTCAAACGGCTTTTGGGGGTTTTGGCGGCGGCAACAGTTGCGGCGATTTCGCGTCGGATGGCTGATGCCTCCTGCACAGGGCGCCGCTGGATTTCACGCCGCTGCTGTCGATCCGCCTGGTGCTGCCAAAGCGTGATCGGCTCGGCCAGTCCGTCCCGTCGCCTGACCGGCCGCCAGGCCTGCGTATCCGGATCCTTGACGTAGACATGGCTGATGTCGCGAGGATCATAGCACAGATCGAGCGGCTCCAGCCGGTCACGACGCGCAACCAGCGGGCCAAGCCAGGGCTCGAAATAGTCGATGGCGAAGAGACTGAAGCCCTGAGGTGAAATTTTCCGCGTCTTGCGTGGCAGGAAATTCAGCAGCACATCGACAGGCGCATCGATAGGCCGGTCCTTCGGCTGGAACCGATCTTCCCACTCTTTCGCCGGAACGGTCAGCCTGCGCGCATTCTGGCTCAGGTTGTGGTCGATGATCGCGAGCGCGATGCAGCGTTCAAGATCCGCGAAGCTGAGCCGTGCCCGCGCTTCCGAAGCATAGTCGCCCCGATCCGCGATGGAACGCCCCGTCTTGCCGGGCAAGGCGCGTAGCGCGGTGTTCACTTTCCCAAGCAGGCGTTCCACGACTCCGCCCCGATGCACGGTGCCCTTGTTCCGCATGCGTATGGCGATGCCATAGTCCGCGCATCCTCTGCTGAAGGTGCTGCTCTGGAACTCCTTGGCGGAATCGACGACGATTTGCTTCGGGCGACCGTGCATCGGCCAAGCATGATCGATACCGCGTTCTGCCAGCCAGTCAATCTTGCAGCACATCGCGTGCGCCAGACAAAGCGCGACAGACAGTCGTGACGGCCGCTCGAGGGTCAGGCAGAAGCCGATGATCGCGCTCGTGGCCACATCTGCAGCGATGGTCAGATAGGGACGACCAACGAAGACACCGTGGTCATCAATCACCTCAACAAATTGGATGTCTGCCGGCGTGTGATCGATCTGGACAACGTCGAGCGCGTGGTTAGCCCGGATGTAGCCCGGTCGCGGCTTCAGCCGGTGCAGGTGTTTACCATCCGACAGGCGGCGGCGGGCAATTTCTTCCGGGGCGAACAGAATGGGGATCCGCCGGGCGACAGTGACATAGGCGGGTGGAGTGTGCCCTTCCTCTGCGCAGCGGGTGCGGATCTCTTCAACGATCGGTGCAAGGTCCGGCTGCTCCGGGCGCAACCACATCTCCCGCAGGGTCACCGCGATGATGTTCTCGACTGCGGGGTTGATCCTTGGTTGTCTTGTTCCACTCCTTCGCGGCAGAAGGGACGATACCCTGCGCTCTTCCCGATACCGCGCCAGATAGTTGTAGACTTGGCGTGTCGAGAGCCGCAGCTCGGATGCCGCGCGCATCACGGCCTCACGCACCGGCGCCGCTCCGTCAAGAATCCGGTCCAACTCGCGCGCGGTACGCGTCGCCTTGGCCCACGCTTCATCCGAGGCATGCGCTTCGCCGGACGTCATCGATATGAAACTTCCGAGACCGGCTGGGTCATGCGCCAACAGGGCGGCCACTTGCTGAAATACGGAACCAAAATTGAAGCCTTAAGCTGAAAAATGATGTGTGCTTACCCCGTATCATCCAGAAATCACGTAATAATCATGTGCTGAAATGGTGAAGAAAATGCGACAGTGGTTCCTGCCCGGTCCGATGGAAGAGGAGCCGCATTATCTGCCGCCCGGACCTAGGGCCGAAGTGCGTGAGACCGCTGTTCTTGACGATTGGCGACGTGCCGAGGCGGGCCATGCTGCCCGCCTTGCCCGTGTGGCCGGCCGGATCGGGGCGCTAGACGACCGTCTGAAGCGTGGCCCGGAAGGCTGGCGGCACAGGCTTGCGTTGATCGAGGCGGCAGACCTCAGCTGGTTTGCAGGCGACCGAATTGGCCCGGATCGGCTGGCGCTCTGGATATCCATGCGCTTGTCCGGCGTGCAGGACGACACCGCAGCGCTTGCGCGTGTCGGATGGGCGGTGCGGCGTCTTACAGGCGGTCCCGGCCCAGACGTGGACCTGACCGCCTTCCTCGATCGCCGTGACCCCGAGAACATGGTGGATGAAGCCGAGCCCTTCGCGGATCGCGCGGGCGGGTGGCTTGACCTGATGGCGCAAGCCGCCGACCTGCACCCGATCACGCGTGCCTGCATGGGGTTTCACCTCTGGAGCCTCGCGGGCCTCGGACAGCAGAGCAACCGAATGGAAGCGGCGATCACGGCGTCGCGCATTGCCGCGCATGAGGGCGAGGGGGCAATATTCGCACCCCTGGCCATGGGTGGGGCGGGGGCGCTGCGCGCCGGCGGCCCCCCGGCTGAACGTTTGGCGCGCTGGCTCGAGAAAATGGAAACGGCCTGCCTGACCGCGATGCGGCACCTCGACGATATCGAGACATGGTCGGCGCTGGCGGAAGCCGAGATGACCCCACTCTCGGGCAAGACGCCGCCAGCCCTGCGCGGAGTGCTGACCGAATGGCCCCTGGTCTCTGCCCCTATGGCCGAGGCCCTGACCGGAGCCAGCCGCGCCGCTGTCCAGCGCAACCTCGCCTGGATGGAAGCGCGGGATCTGGTCCGCGAGCTAACAGGGCAAGGACGGTTCCGAATGTGGCGCGCCACAAACTGATTGTCGAAGCGATCTGTGCGCGCCGATGTTGCGTCTATCCGCAGCACGGCTGAAACGGTGAGGAGCACCGTTTTGCAGATGCTCGAGGTCAAAGAGTTCGGCTGATCGGCTGAGACAATTCGGCTATCGCCACGTCCCCAACTACCATGAAAGCATTGTCGACTGGGTCGTGACCGGTCTGCGGGTATAAACCGGACAGACCATACAACGCTCCAAGCGACGAACGAGCCGTTGTCGCAATGGCCTGTCCAGTGATGTCTTCTTGAAAATCGCCTTCGGAAAGAGCAGGGGCAGGACATGAAGCTGCAAAATCTCGAACGCCATCAAGCCTGGATCTACCTCGCTGCCATCCTTTCCGGTCTGGTCTTGGGCCCGCTCGCCCCCGGTATCTCGGGGGTGTTCGAGGCGCTGCTTTGGCCGGTGTTGGGGCTTATGCTTTTCACTACCTTCGCTCAGATGCCGCTAGCGCACCTGCCGCGCGCGACGCGCGACCGGCGTTTCATCGGCACCATGTTGATCGGCAATTTCGTCCTGGTGCCGCTGCTGGTCTGGGGGCTGATCGCGTTCCTGCCTGACGATCCTGCGCTTCGGCTCGGGGTGCTTGTCGTGCTGCTGGTGCCCTGCACCGACTGGTTCATCACATTCACCCATCTCGGTCGCGGCGATGCGGTGCGTGCCGCGTCCGCGACACCGATCCTCCTCGCGGTTCAGTTCGCCTGTCTGCCGCTCTTCCTTTGGCTTTTTCTCGGCGAGGCATTCTTTGAGCTTCTCGCCGCCGACCGCATTGCCGCCGTCTTTGCGGCGCTTGTCCTGCTGCCGCTCACAGCGGCTTTCCTGCTGGAGCGTTGGGCAGAGGCGCGCCCGGAGCGGGCCGCGATCGTAAATCGCCTCGCCTGGCTGCCGGTTCCGCTTCTGGCTGTCGTGGTGTTCCTGATCGCGGCCTCGCAAGTCGACGCGGTACGGGATGCGCTGCCGGTTTTGGCGCAGGTGGCGGGCGCCTACGTCGCCTACCTCGTCGCCGCAGCACTTCTCGGTGCGGCGACCGGGCGGGCGGCCGGATTGTCCACTAGTGTTCGCCGCCTGACAGATGATTCCCATCGGCAACGTGATGTGCCATATTTGGGGCATGAGACGCGATGACATCTGCCTTTACCTTGGCCCCGCCAACCGTGCTGAACTTCAAGCCCTGATCAGCAACCGCAACACTGCGCGCAAGCTTGTCTGGCGGGCCGAGATCGTCCTGGCCACAGCGGACGGTCATGGCACGTTCGAAATCATGCGACGCGCGCGCACGTCGAAACCCACGGTCTGGCGCTGGCAGCAGCGGTATCTCGATGAGGGCGTGGCTGGTCTCAAGCGTGACAAGACGCGACCCTCGCGGGTGCCGCCTTTGCCCATGGCAACAAGGCTGAAGGTGATCGCCAAGACGGTGCAGGAAACCCCGCCCAATGCAACGCACTGGAGCCGCGCGCTAATGGCCGAAGCCATGGGCATCTCGCCGTCGAGCGTCGGCCGCATCTGGGCCGAAGCTGGCTTGAAGCCGCATCTCACGAAGGGGTTCAAGGTCTCGAATGACCCGAAGTTCGAGGAGAAGGTCACCGATATCGTCGGACTCTACCTCGACCCGCCAGACCGTGCTGTGGTGCTCTGCGTCGATGAGAAATCCCAGATCCAGGCGCTGGATCGCACCCAGCCCGGACTGCCGCTCAAGAAGGGCCGTGCCGCGACCGTAACGCACGATTACAAACGCCATGGCACGACCACGCTGTTTGCTGCGCTGGATGTGAAATCAGGCACCGTCATTGGCGATTGCATGCCACGCCATCGTGCGCAGGAGTTCCTGAAATTCCTGCGACAAATCGACAAGGCTGTGCCCACGCGGCGCGATGTGCATCTGGTGCTCGACAACTACGCCACCCACAAGACGCCTGAGGTGAAGGCCTGGCTCGAAAAACACCCGCGCTTCAGGCTGCATTTCACGCCCACCAGCGCGTCATGGCTGAACCTGGTGGAGCGCTTCTTTGCCGAGATCACATCAAGGCGCATCTGGCGAGGCAGCTATTCCAGCGTCGATGATCTTGAGGCCGCGATCTACGACTATCTGGCCCACCACAACGAGAAGCCAAAGCCCTTCAAATGGACCAAAACCGCAAAGGATATTCTCGCACGGGAGCGCCGCGCGCTGGACAAACTCGATGAAACTCGCGGAAACAGGTAGGAAGTGTCAGACTCAGAGCACTAGCGGGTGACGAACGGTCATCTTCTCGCTCTGAACCCGCAACTCCTTCGTCGTACTTCCGCTGGTGCTGGTGCTTGGACCGGAGTGGAACGTGGCGGCCGTGGTCATCGTCTTCCAGTCGCTCGTCGAGCTCTTCGGCATGGTCGCCTATCTGTGGATCGTGCCGCGCTATCTGGTCCCCGAACATGCGGCGACCACGCAGGACTCCGCGGGGAACGAATGATCGCAAACAACGGCGCTGGCACCATTGTCCGCTTGGCTGACATGCATGGGCGTCCTCAACTATGGCCCTTCAGGTCACCTCCGTCAGCGCGTCGATCACAGGGCATTCAGGGACATCGTCACCGGTGCATTGCGCCACGGTGGAAGACAGCACGCGTTCGATGCGTTTGAGATCGTCGATCTTGGCGCGGACCGAGGCGAGATGCGAATTTGCCAGACCCTGCACCTCGCCGCAGGTCTGGGCACCGCCATCGACCAAGGCGAGCAGATCGCGGACTTCGTCGAGCGTGAACCCAAGCTCGCGCGCGCGCATGATGAAGCACAAGCGCGCGACATGCCGATCATCGTAGACGCGATAGTTTTTGCTGGAGCGCGGCGGCTCGGGCATAACGCCGATGTTCTCGTAGTAGCGAATGGTCTCGAGATTGCAGCCGGTCAGCCTGGCCAGATCTCCGCGCCTGAGGACCTTCACCGATCTGTGACGATTTTTCACGTTTGACCCTCTTGAGCCTGTACCTGCTACAGACCCTAGATTGAGATCATCACTGAGGCAAGGATGATTCGAACCATGACTGAAACCACATCCGCCGACCGGCAGACGGCAATGGACGAAACAGGGGCTGCCGACAAAAAGGCATGGACGACAACCTGGCTCGGCGCGCTTGGCGCGCTGGCGATGACCTCATGCTGCATCCTGCCGCTGGTGCTGGTCAGCTTCGGCGTTACCGGCGTTTTCATTGCGCAGCTGGGCGTTCTCTACCAGTACAAATGGATCACCTTCGCGCTGAGTGCCGCCTGCATCGGCTATGGATTCTACAAGGCCTACCGTCCGATCCCGACTGAGGCCTGCGCGGATGGCACCTGCGCGCGCCCCATGAACCGGAAACTCATGCGATCCATTCTTTGGATTGCCACCGCCATCGTCACCGTCGCGATGATCTTTCCCTATCTCACCCCATACCTTCTGTCCTACTGAAAGGCCGAACCCATGAAGTCACTCCATCTTGCCCTTGCGGTCGTTGGCACTCTCGCAGCTTCCCCCGCCAGCGCCGCCGAACAGCGCATCAATATCGGGGTAGGCGAACTGACATGCCCGACCTGCTCCTACACGGTGGCGGCGGCCATGCGGGGCGTTCCCTCGGTCGAGATCATCGACTTCATGGAAGGAGAGGAATTCGGCACCGGCACCTACATCGTCGCCTTTGATGACGAGGCCGCCGATCAGGACATGATCGTCGAAGCAATCCGCGCCACCGGCTATTCGGCGGACATCGTCGAGTCCGGCGATTTCTGATCGCATTCACCGACCCGCACTCGGAGCTGGAGACAGCATGACAGACATGAACAATAACAATGAACCCACGACCCTTTTGCGGCGCGGCCTCATCGGCAGCGTATTTGCGGCGATCTGTTGCTTCACGCCGTTCCTGGTGCTGATCGTCGCCGGGGTCGGACTTTCTGCCGTTGTTGGTTGGCTCGACTACGCGCTTTTCCCGATGCTCTTCGCCTCGCTGAGTGCGGTTGCATATGCCCTGTGGCAGCAAGCCGGCAGACCAGGGCACAGTCCGAAAGCCCTTCTCATCGGCTTGGCGGTTGTTCTTTCGGCTCTGCTGTTCTGGCTGGAGTTCCGCTTTGCTCTGCGGATCTCGGTTGCCGCCGCTTTGGCGGTGGCGGGATATGCGCTCTGGCTCAGAAAATCAGGCAGTTCAGCAGTGAGCCGGATCAAGAGAAACTGGCACAAGGAAAGGAACAGGTATGACCAAGACCTATGACCTCATCGTGATCGGCGGCGGCACCGCTGGAAATGGCGTCGCCCGGATGGCCGCGGATGCAGGCTGGAGCGTCGCCAGCATCGACAGCGAACCCCATGGCGGCACCTGCGCCCTGCGCGGCTGCGACCCCAAGAAAATGCTGGTCGCGGTCACCGAGGGTGTCGAATGGGCCGAAAACATGGAAGGCAAGGGGCTGGAGGCGCAACCTTCGGTCAACTGGCCCGACATGATCGCCTTCAAGCGCAGCTTCACCGAAGCTATGCCACCGCGCATCGAAGCCGGGTTGGAAAAAGCGGGGATCGACGTCTTGCATGGGCTGGCACGGTTCACCGGCCCCAATACGATCGAGTTGAACGGCGAGACCCTGACCGCGAAGCATTTTCATATCGCCACCGGCGCGCGGCCGATGACGCTGAACATCCCGGGCGAAGAGCATCTGACCACCAGCACCGAATTCCTGGAACTGCCTGAGCGACCGAACCGCATCGCCTTTGTCGGCGGCGGCTTCATCGCCATGGAATTCGCCCATATTGTCAAGCGGGCGGGCGCGCGCGAAGTGACAGTGCTGGAGATGATGGACCGCCCCTTGGGTCCTTTCGATCCCGACTTGGTCGCAATGCTGGTTGAGGCAACCGAAGAGCTCGGCGTCGATCTCCGCACCAAGGCGAAGGTGGCGAAGATCGAAAAGCAGGGCGACGAATTCACCGTCACGGTGGAAACTCCCGACGGCACCGAAACGATCACTTGCGATCTGGTGGTGCATGGCACGGGCCGGGTGCCCAATATCGATCGCCTTAACCTTGAGGCCGCCGGCGTCGAATACTCACGCCGTGGCATCAAGGTGAGCGACGCGATGCGCACCACCAATCCGGCGATCTTCGCCGCGGGCGACTGCGCTGCCAGTGGGCCCAAGCTGACCCCGGTGTCCGCCTTCGAAGGGCGTGTGGCAGGCAAGAACCTGCTGGCTGGAGAAGACGAGCGTACCGTGGATTATCCGCCGATCCCGTCGGTAGTCTTCACCCTCCCGATGGTGGCCACCGTGGGCTTGTCGGAAGCGGTGGCCAGGGAACAGGGGCTGAAGTTCGACACCCATTTCGAAAAGACAGGGGACTGGTATTCGTCGCTGCGCGTCGGCGCGAAACATACCGGATTCAAGGTTCTTGTCGAAGAGGGCAGCGGACAGATCCTCGGCGCGCATCTGATCGGGCCGGGCTCCGAGGAGCAGATCAATCTTTTCGCCATGGCCATGGGTGCCGGGCAGACCGCCAACCAGATCAAGGCCATGATTTTCGCCTATCCGAGCTATGCCTCCGACATCGGTTCGATGGTGTGATTCAAAATTATTGATCGGGGCCGTGTCGCGATACCGATCGCAAGCTAAGGAAGAACCAATGGACCAAACTGTAACGAAAGACGATTGCTGCACTGCCAGTGAAACCCGCGATGACAACTACGATCTCATTGTCGTTGGTGCCGGCTCGGCCGGGTTTTCTGCCTCGATCACGGCAGCCGATGCCGGAAAGCGCGTGGCGCTTATCGGGCACGGCACCACCGGCGGCACCTGTGTGAATGTCGGCTGCGTGCCGTCCAAGGCGATGATCCGCGCCGCAGAGGCGGTGCATGGCGGCGCGTCGGCCGCCCGGTTCCCGGGCGTCGAGCCCTGTGATCATGCGGTGGATTGGGGTGCCGTAGTGCAAGGCACCACCGATCTGGTCGAGGAGATGCGGCACAAGAAATATATAGACCTGCTGCCCGCCTATAAAAGCGTTACCTATATCGAGGATGGCCCGGCGCGATTGGTCGAGGGTGGCGTCGCTGTTGGAGGACGGGTGATATCCGCCCCGCGCGTCCTGATCGCCACCGGCTCGCGCCCCCACCTGCCAGCGATCGAGGGGATCGACACAGTGGAGCCCCTCGATTCCACCGATCTATTGACTTTGCCTGACCGGCCCGAAAGCATCTTGGTGCTGGGCGGCGGCTATATCGGCTGCGAGCTGGCGCAAATGGCTTCAAGGCTGGGGGTGAAGGTCACGCTAGTGACCCGCTCGCGCCTCCTGCCGGGCGCCGAACCGGAGGTGGCCCAGGCGCTGACGCAAGCGCTGAAGGCCGAAGACATCGCGGTCGAGACCGGTCTTGCTTACGTCTCGGTCGCGAAAGCTGCGGGCGGCGTCAATCTGATTGTCGAACGGGGTGGCAAGACCGAGGATCTGACCGCCGAACGGCTGGTTGTGACCACCGGCCGGATCGCCAATTCCGAGAACCTTGGATTGGAAGAGCTTGGCATCGAGACCGACGCACGCGGCTCTATCAAGGTCGGTCAGGACATGGCGACCACGCGTGCCGGCGTCTGGGCCGCGGGCGATGTCACTGACCGTGACCAGTTCGTCTACATGGCGGCCTATGGTGCCAAGGTGGCGATCAACAATGCCCTTGGATTGGAGCAGATGCGCTATGACAACGCGGCGATGCCGTGGGTCGTGTTTACCGACCCGCAAGTGGCCGGCGTCGGCCTTTCGGAGGTTGAGGCCAAGGCGGCGGGGCACAAGGTCAAAACCAGTGTGATCACGCTCGACAACGTGCCCCGCGCCGTCGCTGCACGCGATACCCGCGGCGTGATTAAGCTGGTGGCCGACGCGAAGACCGACCGCCTGCTGGGCGGTCAGATCGCAGCACCGGAGGGGTCGGACACGATTCAGACACTGGCAATGGCGCTGATATTCGGCATGACCGCACGGGCGCTCGGAGAGACGATCTTTCCTTATTTGACCACGGTCGAAGGGCTGAAACTCGCCGCACAAACCTTCGACAAGGATGTAGCCAAACTCAGCTGCTGCGCGGGGTGAAAAGACGAGAAATTCCGGCGACACCGACTCATAAGCAGCGCTCATTGTGAACCAGCGCGTACAAAGCCACAAAGTGCTTGTGGCGGTCAGCATTCTCTCGGCATGGAGGCTGACGGCGGTAACGGATAATCACATATTAGAGCCAGCAGTGCACATCCCACGTTCTGTCATTAGGTTGGTTATTGTGGCGGGGTTCATAAACAGACCGATCTCATCAAGATGGAAAGTGATCGGGAGTTGCCGAGAACGTCGCTGGGTCAACAATTGGTCATTACATTAGCCCTGTCTATTTGATCGCCCGCAATACAAAGAAAGAATCGCCATGAATACAGTTGATACTGATTCTCGCACAACAGGTTCACTACCCGCATTCAACGCCCGAACTTTAGGGTTAATGTTCGTCGCAGGTTTCTTTGCGACCGTCGCGTTCGATCTGTTGGGTCAGATCATCAGCCCGGGCTTGGGCTTTTCGCGGTTGTCACCGCACGGGCTAGCGAGGAGCTTACTCGGCAGCCTTGGTCTGCCGAACGGTGATTTCGCAGGATATTTCGTACATTTTTATCTTGTTGGCCTGATTGGCTATCCCGTCGGTTGGTTGTTCGTCTTTAGACCAATTTGGCACCGTATCGCGGGGCAGACGAACTGGTTTTTGCCCTCGGCGATTTATGGGTTCGGCCTGTGGGTGTTGGCCATCGGGGGCACTACTTCTGTCGCAGATCTTCCCTTCTTTCTGAATTTCACCGGCATTGCCTGGGTAGCGCTGGTGGGTCATATGCTCGGGACCGGGATCATGAAAAAGCGTGGCACGCTACAATTTCCGGGCCAGAGACCAGTCACTATGGATGAGAAATCACCGTCATTTGCCGGTAGCTCTATTGCAGGAAATGCAATTCTTGTTGACGGTGATCGTTGGACCCACTCCTGATGTGAGCCAAGCGAAAGAACCATCAGCTTTCGTCCGGAAACCTTCAATAGGAAGCGAAAACCGTGCGTATAGTCGAACTCGGTTCCGGATCATCCGAGTTGCTGGGCTGTGTCCACGACAGGTAAACCCCTTCATTCGTTCGCGCCGTGCGCGGGAAGTTGACCGAACCTGCGCCGTTGTTTCGCGCAATCAGTTGCAGGTCCTTACACTGCTGACCGGTTGTGATCTGGCAAGCAAGGATCACCTCGCTCTCATTTGCCCATTCGACCCACGTCACGAACGCAGTCTGAGGGTCCAGCATGAGAATATCGACCCGACCGGCGGGAATCCCGAGGCTGACTTTCGCCGGATCGCCAAAATTTCTGCCACCATCGGAAGAGAACGCAACCTTGACTTCCGGCTTGTCATTTGCAGCCGTGAACCAGGCCACGGCGGCTGTTTGACCGGCGGTCGCGATGGCGGGGCCATTGACCGGGCAGCCGGAGATTTCCCAGCCGTCATTGTGGACGTTTGTTGGTTCTGACCACATGCCGCCTTGGTGTCTTACGACAGATATATCCCTGATTTCCGCATCTGTTCTGTCGCGGTATGCGACAAGGACGGTGCCATCGTCCAGCGATGCGGCGGACGTCTGGCAGCATGAACAGGTCTGCGCATCGACAAGAACATCATCGGTTCGCGTACCTTCGGGCGTGATCCGGGTTGCGCGCAACTGCATTGCATCCGGGTAGTTGCTGGCTGCGCTGGTGAAAAGCGGCTTGTCATATGCGCGTCCGTCAAGCCAGACAGACATCAAGGAACCGTCTTCGAGCGGCTGGAGCGTGACAAAACCGTGTTGGCTAACCGACCGATCATCATGTGGCGTTATCGGTGCGCTCCATGTCAGGCCCTCATCCGGCGAAAGAGAGATCTTGACGTCATAGGCATAGTCGTTTTTGGAATTTTCCCACAGCCAGTGAGCCGCAAAGGTACCGTCATCAAGCGCAACAACGGACGGAAAATCGGCCCAGTTCACGAAGAGTTCGTCGGACACGGTAACAGTGCGGGCCGCGCTCCATTCTGCGTCTTCAAGGACCGACAATTTTACCGCAAACCCGGCAGGGTGTGGTTCGGTCCAACCCAGCAGGACCCGATCATCCTGCAGTGCGAACAGGGTGGGTTCCTGCGCATTGTTCCCGACCGGTGGGTCTAGGTCGGCGAACTCCAATGGCTCGGCAAGGACCATGCCCGCCGTCATGCCCATGAACAGATGGGCCACAATCACGCCAGAATGGATTTTTGATGGCATTGCGCACCTTTCCGATTATCAGACCAGCGTCATTCACAACCTGAGCATAGGCAAATTTTGGCGAGTGCCATGTAAACTTTTGTATGACGGGCCTGTGCTTGTTGTTAAGAGCGATATCCCGTTGTGGCACAGCTTCGCGTCAACGGTTGGCGCAACCACCGCTCCGACCTCAGCTGACTTGCATCCAGGTCGCCATGCCATCAGCCTGATGGCTCAGCATATGGCAGTGCAGCATCCACGCGCCGGGATTGTCGAGTACGCACACAATCGTCATCGTCTCGCCCGGCGCTACGAGGGTCGTGTCGCGAAGGTGGGTTCGCGCACCATTCTGATCGGTTTCCCAGAAATGGTGGCCATGCAGGTGGATACCGTGCGGAAAAGCAGTGTCGTTCACCATCCGCACCTGCACTGCTTCATCACGTCTTGCCGAAATCAGCGGTTTGTTCGGCAGACCGCTCACGTCGTTGAAGGCCCAGCCCCCGAACCCGCCGTGCGCGCCGTCCCCGGCACCGCCTTGCATGAAGAGATCTGCCGTTTGCGTGATCTCTCCGGGCGCGGGCACGAGGTTCGCGGGGAGGGGAGCTATCGGCGCAGACCGGATTTGTCGCTGACCGTTCAACATAATGCCCCCCAGTTCCTCGCCACCCGAAGGCACGGTTTCTCTTAGGATCACATCACCCGTCACATCTGCGATGATGTCGATGCGCTGCGCCGGTGCGAGTTTTAGATTGCCCAGCGAAACCAGCTCGGGCAGCGGCATCCCGTCATAGGCCACACAAAAGCCCGTCAGCCCGTCGATACGTATCTCGAAAATGCGATCCGGTGTCGGATTGATCAGACGCAACCGGATGTGATCCCCCAGCCGCGCCTGCTCAGACGACAGGAAGGTGGTCATCAAGTCCCCCAGCCTACCTGCTGTTATGAAATCAGCGCGGTCGAATTCCATGTCGAACTGGCCGGTGTCATCAAGCCGAATGTCGAAGAGGATGGCCGTGATGTCCTGATCCACGTCTGGCGGGGCAGGTTCTTCGACGATCAGGGGCCGAACAGTCCGCGGGCGACCTGTTCGTAGGAAAGGTAGTGGGAGTGATACCAGTAGGTTCCGGCATCGGGAACCGGAAACCGGAAACCGGTACTCGTAACCCTCATTCGGGATGATGACATCCTGTGTCAGCACGTTTACGCCGTCCATCGCGTTGGGCAACCGAATGCCATGCCAGTGTACGAGGGTCCCGTCCTCCAGCCCGTTTTCCACCCGCGCCCGCAGAATATCGTTCTGGCGCTGTCTGATTTCGGGGCCGGGACAGGTGCCATTGAATCCAAGCATTGCAATGTCCCGCGACCCGATCCGGGTGAAGGCCGGGCGTCAGGGTGACAGGCACCGAAGCCGCACTCAGGGGCAGGGGGAGCGTGGCTGCGCCAAGCGCAACCATCATCTGAAGACGCTTAAGCATGGGTTTCCGTGTATTCCGTTTCTGGGGCCTGCAACCCACATCCCCCACCGTTGCGGAAGGGCGTCCCGGCGAGATATATTGATACATTGCAGATCGGCGCCCAGGTTTGGCGGAATACCGGAGAGCACCTAACGTATCTGCAGGTCCTGAATGGCCGCAAGGATCTTTCCGTCGGTATCATCGCTGTCGGCTGTCACCGCAAGACCGACCAGAACCTTTGGCATGTCCCCGAACGCACGCACGAAATCGCGATCCAGGTTCACATTCTCGGTGAAGTTGCCGGTTTGCGCCGTTTGCAGAATTTTCGATTTGAGACCCGTCGAGTAGGGGCTGTTCAGCAATGCGCCTTTCGCATGATTGCCACCCCAGACATAAACCAGCGCCCGCGTATTGGGATCACGCAGCAATTTGCGCGCCGTTGTTCGGCCAAGCGTGCTTGCGGTCTGCGGATCGACGAATATGAAGTACAAAGCAAGATTGCGATCATCGCCGCCGCGCCGTGTGAGGTCGGTTCCCTTAACACCCTGCGTGACGGACCATTCCCACATTGCTGCCTTTGCGGTGCCAAGGGCTGCGCTGACCGGACGCCAGAGAACCGAAACCGTGCCATCGGAAATCACGTCCAGCCGCCGACCTTGCAGGCCGTACTCGTTCGAAAAGAGCCGCAAGAGGCCCTGTTCTTTCCAGCTTCCATCGAATGGAATTGTCTTTCCTTGCGCATAGAGGGGCGGGGCGTTTGCAGCTAATGCAACAAAAGCGATGAAAAGTGTCGCTGCGAGGGACCGTATAAACATCTGAACTCCTTTTGCGATGCCGCTGGTCCTGCTTTGATCCCGGTTATCACCATTATGTGCCGTCATGATCCGTTGAATTGTGCCGGGCGCGCGCAACTTCAATGAACATATCCGTGATCATAGATGTGGTTGCGCAATGGTCGTTGCAGGACGCGGGAGCGAATTCAGATCATGGAGCGCGACCTTGATCGGCTGATTTCCCGCGACGGACGGATCCAGTAGGCGGCGGAGCTTCCAACCGTTACAAACAAGTACAAAACTCATGGGATACAAGCGCCTGAACACATGGACGCGGGTGCCGATGTGCGTCATCTCTGGTTCAACGGAACCGACTCCCGCACGCAAGGATGGCACATTCACCACAGCGCTTTGGGCTGGGGACAACAGGGTTGAACGCGCCAACGTCCGTTGCGGGAAACAAAATGTGGCCTTGTGTGAAACAGGCAAAGGTAACAAAGAATGCTGACTTCGATTATCCAATTTCCTGACATCGGAACAGAGATTTTTGCCGTTGATATCGGATCGTTCCGCTTTGCCCTGCGTTGGTATGCGCTGGCCTATATTGTTGGCCTCCTTATCGGCTGGCGCATCTGTGTCGCATTGGTCCGCTCTTCGTCAGTCTGGGGGGCCGGGGCGCCGCCGCTGCAACCCAAGCAACTGGAAGACCTGCTGACATGGATCATTCTGGGCGTGATCGTGGGGGGCAGGCTGGGGTTCGTGCTTTTCTATCAACCTCAGTACTATTTTCAGAACCCCGTCGAAATCTTCATGGTCTGGCAGGGTGGTATGTCATTTCATGGCGGCTTTTTCGGCGTGGTCGTGGCCACCTTGCTTTTTTGCTATCGCAACGGCGCACCCGTTCTATCAACGGCGGATCTGCTCGCTGTTGCAACACCACCGGGTCTTTTCCTCGGTCGGCTGGCCAACTTCACCAATAACGAGCTTTGGGGCCGTCCGACCGATGTGCCCTGGGCGGTGGCATTCCCCGGCGAGGCGGCCCAGTCCTGTGCGGGCGTCGTGGGCCTGTGTGGCCGCCATCCGTCCCAGCTTTATGAGGCTCTTCTGGAGGGTATCCTGCTTGGCTCGGTCCTGATCTTTCTGGCCTGGAAACGCGGTTGGCTGCGCTTTCCCGGAAGCCTTACTGGCCTGTTCCTGGCGGGATACGGAAGCGCAAGGTTCCTTGTCGAGTTCTTCCGGCAGCCTGATATGCAGTTCGTCACGCAGGACAACCCGATTGGACATGCGGTTCATTGGGCGGGCTATGGGCTGACAATGGGCCAACTGCTGTCGTTGCCGATGATTATCCTTGGCGCGGCCCTGATCGTATGGTCCCGCAGGCGTGTGACGGTTAATTCTGCGGATCTGGTGTCGACATCAGATTCTTTGTGAATATCCGAGCGTAGTGTTGGCGAAGTGACCATTGCGGCCTGGGTCCGCATATGAGCCTTGGGCGCGTGCTCAATGATGCGGCTTGCGTCCTTTCGCAATCATCAGATGGTGCTCTTGATGATGTACACCGATTGTCATCAGACCAAAGAAACCAAGGCCCTGTATTTGTTCACCATCGCCACCCACGATCAGTGCGACACCATCCTCCATTTCTTCTGACGCAACACTCCAGCCTGTTTCACCGGCAAGGAACGGTGCATGGGCGGGAACCATTGTGTTGATGGCCGACAGGACACGCGGGCTGCCACGCACTTCGAACCGTGCCCCGTCGGGCCGCAGAATGCGGGTGACCTCTGCCTTTCGTGTCAAAAGGTCCATATCGACCAGATGGTCCCTCAGTTTGTCGATATTGACGGCGCCCCAATCGGTTTCGGGATCGGCCTGGAGCAGCACAACTATTTCGGCCAATGCGGCGAAGGCGGACTGGCCGGTTTCCTGGGGCGTCGGACGCGTGACCCATGGATGAATGCATTTGTTGCGGCGTAACGGGTGTCGCAAGCAAGACAGCGAAGAGAACGGGTATCAGTCGCATGGACCAGCCTTTCCTGAGTGTATTCGGATTCAGCCTAGTACCTGATCGGACCCTGAAATGATGATTTGGATCATATGATGCCTGAACCCTATAATCTCATACCGCCCTCCGCCTTGCGTCCGCTGACGAGGGCCGCAGGGGATACGGTCTTTCGTCAGGGCGCGCGGACCTGCGGCCTTTATGTTGTTAAGTGCGGGCGCGTTCATCTTGAGCGTGTCGGCCCGGATGGCGAACGATTTATCATCTACCGTGCCGAGCCCGGGATGAGCCTTGCCGAAGCATCGGTGTTTTCGGATAGATACCACTGCGATGCGGTCGTGGCGGAGGCTGGGGCGTTTGTACAGATCGACAAAGCGGCGGTCTTGTCTGCCTTTGCAGATCCGGATTTTGCACGCGCCTATGCGCGGCAAGCGGCACAGCAGATACAAGCGCAACGTCAGGCGCTTGAGATCGTAGGCATCCGCCGCGCAGAAGAACGGGTCTATGCCGGTATGGTGGCGGGCCTGCTTGAAAGCTCCGTTGTCGATTTTGCCAGCGCGCTGCACCTTTCGCACGAGGCCACCTATCGGGCCTTGCGAAAGCTTGTGAATGATGGCCGGATCGCAAATCCGACCCGGGGAACGTATCATTTGCGCCCCTGAATGGATCAGCCGGACCATGCCCGGTTCGAGATAACAAAAGGTGCGGTAGCAAAGCTTGGCGGGTATTTCGCTTGCCCGATAACAATGAGAATTGCTGCCCGCGACGATGACCTGTTTTCAAAGATCGCCGTTATGCCCTGTCTTACTGCTCGCCGCTGAAAGGTCGATTGCCTCAGCGCCGCTTTCGTCGAAGCACCGTGTTTCGATCTGCAGGGTTGCGAAAAAGAACCCGAAGTCCTTACGCAGCATGTCGTAGGCGGTTTGCAGGACCTCTTCTTGATCTGCTTGCTCTGTGACACGCAGATGCGCGGAGAAGACATGCTTGCCACTTGTCAGCGCCCAGGCATGAA
The DNA here is from genome assembly GCF_001634775.1 of Sulfitobacter sp. HI0027. Taxonomy (NCBI): domain Bacteria; kingdom Pseudomonadati; phylum Pseudomonadota; class Alphaproteobacteria; order Rhodobacterales; family Roseobacteraceae; genus Sulfitobacter; species Sulfitobacter sp. HI0027. Next base: position 26,794 of record NZ_LWER01000186.1, on the reverse strand, counting down.
TATGGTGAACATCGGAAACCTCGTGCAGTTCTTCAAGGGTACGTTTGATTTCAGGCAGACTCACTTCGGGAGGCGTGCCTTCCATCAAAAGATGCGCCGCTTCTTTCAGCAATCCCCAGCTCGCCCATAGCAGGACAAACCCGAACGCCATGCCAAGCAGCGGGTCGATCAGCAGAAACCCGGTGAATTCGATTGCGAGGGCGGTCACGATGATCAACAGACTGCCAACAAAGGTCTGGATGATATGCCAGAACGCTCCCTTCGTGTTCAGATCTTCCTTGCTTTGCTTCCAGATCAGCGCAAGCGAAATGAACTCCGTAAAGAGCCCCCCGGCAGCCGCAATCAGCATCGGACCCGTTGGAAGATCAATTGGCGCAGACATGCGCATGGCAGCCATCGCGATGACAACAACCGCCATGGCCAGCAAGAAGCCGCCATTCACAAGGGCGACGATGATTTCGGCGCGCGCCCAGCCAAAGCTCCGCTCTTCATCCGCCGGACGCAACGCCATACGCGCCGCGACAATGGCGACCAGCACACCGCCCACGGCCGAAAAGGTATGGAACGCGTCGGAGATGACCGCGATTGACCCTGTCCATAGGCCAATCGCCAGTTCAATCACAAAATAGATGCCGGTCAACTAGGCTGATATCGCCAGCCCCTTGCCGCCGGACGGCATATGCCCCTGATGTCCGCCTGCCATCATCTATCTCCTTAGTTTGCGACTAAAGCCGTACCCGTCGCAGCCGCAGTGCATTGCTAATGACGGAGACCGAAGACAGGCTCATCGCGGCGGCGGCGATCATCGGCGACAGAAGAAGGCCGAAAAACGGGTAGAGAATACCAGCCGCGATGGGCACACCTGCGGTATTGTAGGCGAAGGCAAAAAACAGGTTCTGCTTGATGTTTCGCACCGTTGCCTTTGCCAATCGGCGCGCACGCACGATGCCGACAAGATCACCACCCAGAAGGGTGATGCCTGCGCTTTCCACGGCAACGTCGGCACCGGTGCCCATCGCAATGCCCACATCAGCCGCCGCCAGGGCAGGGGCATCGTTCACGCCGTCTCCTGCCATGGCGATCCGGGCCCCTTCTTGTCTGAGGGAGTCCACCAATGCCTTCTTGTCTTCGGGCAAGACGCCTGCGTGGACTTCATCAATACCCAGCTTTGCGGCGACGGCTTCGGCGGTTTTCTGATTGTCACCGGTTGCCATTATGACCCTGAGACCGAGGCGATGAAGGTCATCGATGGCGTCTGCCGTGGACTCCTTGATGGGATCGGCAACAGCGACAATGCCGGCAAAAGTGCCATCTATCGCCACAAGCATTGCTGTCTTTCCAGATTCACGAAGGTCGTCCGCAGCAAATTCCGCAATCGAAGCGTCAACGTTGATCTCTGCCATCATGGCGGGATTCCCAAGTGCCACGACCTGGCCATCGACCATGCCTTTCACGCCCTTGCCAGTCACGGCTTCGAATTCCGTTGCGTTCGGAAGCGTCAGCCCCCGTGCCAGCGCACCCTCGACTATTGCTTCGGCCAGCGGATGTTCGGAGCCCCGTTCGAGGGCCGCAGCCATTGTCAGCAGGTCATTTTCAGCCTTGTCCCCCGTGGGCACCACGTCTGTCAGCTTGGGGCGCCCTTCGGTGAGTGTTCCGGTCTTGTCAACGATGACGGTATCGACACGCGCCATGCGTTCCAGTGCTTCGGCGTCTTTGATCAGAACGCCAGCCTGTGCCCCGCGGCCCGCCGCCGTTGTGATCGAAATGGGCGTCGCAAGGCCCAAGGCACAGGGGCAAGCAATGATAAGAACGGATACGGCTGCAGTAACAGCGAAGGCGAGCGCGGGATCGGGCCCTAAGAACAGCCAGACAACGAAGGATATGATCGCAATGACGACAACCGTCGGAACAAAGACGGACGATACCCGGTCCGCCAGACCCTGAATCGGCGCGCGCGACCGCTTTGCACCTGCCACCATGTCCACGATCTGGGACAGGACCGTGTCCGCACCGACCTGTGTGGCCCGGATCGCCAATGTGCCGTTCTTGTTGATCGTGCCGCCTGTGACCCGGTCGCCTTGTGTTTTCTCGACCGGCAACGGCTCTCCGGTGATCATACTTTCGTCGATAGATGAATGCCCTTCGAGGACCTCGGCATCGACGGGTATGCTGTCGCCGGGGCGTACCCGCAACCTGTCACCCTCAACAATGTGTTCGAGAGGTGCGTCATATTCCGTCCCGTCCGGCAGGATCCGCCGCGCCGTTTTTGGTGCGAGATCGAGCAATGCACGGATGGCATCACCCGTCCGTTCGCGGGCGCGCAACTCGAGCACCTGACCGACAAAGATCAGCGCAACGATCACAACCGCAGCTTCGTAATATGTCCCGACGCTTTGGCCGTTTCGATACGCTTCGGGGAAAATGCCGGGCAGGAATGTTGCGGCAAGCGAATAGATATAGGCAGCCCCGACGCCAAGCGCGATCAGGGTCCACATGTTCGGCGATATATTCCTGATCGATTCCCACCCCCTTTTGAAGAAGGGAAGAGCCGCCCAGAGAATGATCGGGGTTGCGAGGACGAATTCGATGTAGACAGCCGTCTGATGTCCGATCCATTCCCGCACAGGTAGGCCGACCAGTTCACCCATCGTCAGGATAACCAGCGGAACGGCGGCTGCCGCGCTGATCCACATGCGTGTTGTGAAATCGGACAACTCTTCTGACGGCTCGTCCAATGGAAGCATCGGTTCAAGCGCCATGCCGCAGATCGGACAGGACCCGGGCTCATCCTTCAGGATTTGCGGATGCATCGGGCAGGTCCATTGCGTACCGGCCTCGCCATGTGCTGGTGTCTTTTGGGCGTTTCCCGACGCATAGTAAAATGGGTCTTTGCCAAACTTGGTTTCGCAGTTTTCCGAGCAGAAATGAAAGACCTCTCCATCATACTCGGCACTGCGCGTGTCTTCGTCTATCTCGACGGTCATGCCGCACACCGGGTCGGTCGCTGTATCTGGGTCTGATGCGGTCGAGGTGCGCGTCATGTCGTGATGATGTTCTTGGTCCGTGGCCATCTTCTAATCCCCGTTTTCAAGACAATTGAACACATAACCCTTCCAGTTACTGGAGGGTCAAGACTCTTCCGACAACGCTGCGTATGAATTTTATGGGCCTTCGCGATGCGCGAAGCTCCTGTCAGCCCAGGGTCAGTATCATGTCTTCCGAAACGGACATCGTGGGAATATGCAGGTTCTCCGGTGCCGGACCCTTTCGAATGCGTCCTGCTGTATCATAATGGGAGCCATGACAGGGACAGAACCAACCACCAAAATCGCCGGCTCCGTCACCAAGTGGTACACATCCCAGATGCGTGCAAACGCCTATCATGACCAAGAAATTCTCATTTCCCGCCACTGCCCTGTTTGCATCGGTGGCCAGGTCATCTCCGGATATGTTGGGATTTCTGGCGACGGTATCAGGAAGGGAAAGCACATCTTCCGAACGGGCCTGCGCGATTTCCGCGTCGGTCCTGTGCCGGATGAACACCGGCTTGCCGAGAAAACTGACAGTCAATTGCGTTCCGGGTTCCACACCGGAGATATCGACGCGGATCTGGGACAGCGCGCGGACATCGGCGGATGGGTTCATCTGATTGAGCAATGGCCAGACCGCAGCCCCTACGGCAACCGCGCCCGTTCCGGCGGTGGCGTAGTACAGGAAATCCCGGCGGAGTTGTGGTGTTTGTGTATCCATAGCGATTCACGGTCGCAGCTTCCTGTGGGGGAAGGTCAATGGTAAAGTAGGCAATCACGGTTTTCATTTTTGCTGACATACTCAGACTTAGGAAGCGTTGGTTGACCGATTTGTTCGCCAGAGCGCTGCGACCAGCAACGGTGCGGCAGTCATCAATCCAAGACCGATGATGATCCACTCAGCAGTGCCGAAATCTCCCGACATGGCCTCTGCTCCGAAATGCGCGAGCAGGAAACTGGCTGGAAGAATGCCTGCCAGAGTTGCGATCAGGAACCGCCAAAGGCGCAGGCGGCTGAGACCGGCAGCGTAGCTCATTGCGTCAAACGAGATGAAGGGCAAGAGGCGAGACGCGAACACCGTCAACATCAACAGATTTTGAGAGCCCAATAACCCGAAACCGGCCTTATCCCCAAGCCAGCGCTCAACGTGGTCGCGCCCGATATAGCGGGCGATGATGAATGCCACGAGTGCACCCAGTTCCGACCCGATGGCGACATAGACAGCTCCGGCAACATGACCATACGCCGCGCCTGCCACCAGTGCGACCGGTGCACTTGGAATGGGGCTTGCCACGATCGAAACCATCATGAGCACGATGATGAGCAACGGTCCCAAAGCGCCGGCCCGCTCTATCCAGACCTCGATAGTCTCGCGGGCTATCGCCGGGCCATATCCCATTGCCCATATGGCTATCAAAAGTACGCCAAGCGCAACCACCAACCATAGCCCAACCCGATGCAGGCGCGGTTTGCTAAGCGGCATGGAGCACCAAAAGAAAGAGAGCTGCGAAGACAATTGGCCTTTGCTCGGGCAAGATGAAATGCATAGGCGCAGAGATGACGATCAACAGCCCGCCGGCGAGGGTCAGCCGCTTGATGTGCAATTCGGTTTTCATCTCAAACCTCTATCGAGGAATAGGATTCCCCTAAAGGTTCCTGTCAGCGGAGGGTAAAGGGATTTCTGCGCTAAGCAACACTGAATTGCCCCATCATGCCGCCGTCTTCGTGTTCCAGAATGTGGCAGTGATACATGTAGGGCGCAGCCGCTGAGGCAGGTTTTTCGAATTTCATCGCAAGCTCCACTTCACCATCCACCAGTACCGTATCCTTCCAACCCCTGTTCTCTGCACGCGGTGCCGTACCGTTTTCCGACAGGACCTGAAACCGGACGCCGTGAACATGGAACGGGTGCATCATCATGGCCCCACGCACAATCCAACGCTCGATGCTGTTGAGTTTGGTGGAAAAATTGAGCGTTCCCGAATCGTATGACGCGCCGTTGATCGAAAATCGGTTACCGGACCGCGAGAACATCATCCCCATGCCCATCGACATATCCAGTGACAGACGTCGGACTGGCGCGTCCTTGACCGCAAGATCAGGCAACTGCCCGTCCAGAGAGCCGGGCAGGGCGTCGATGCGAACCGGAAGGGTTGTGTCGACAGCGAAAGGCAGCACGGTGAATGGACTGCCGGAACCGCCGCCGCCCATCATTCCGCCCATGGCCGAATTAATGATATCGTCGGACTTCAAAACACTGTCCCGCCCGCTTGTGAAATCCACAAGCACTTCTGCGCGCTCTCCTGGTGCAAGGGTCAGGCGGTTCAGCGCAATCGGTCGATCCAGAAATCCGGCATCTGTCGCGATGAGATGAAGCGACCGGCTGTCAGACATGGACAGGCGGTAAACCCGCGCATTCGAGCCGTTGACGACACGGCACCGCACGATCCCCTTCGGAACCGCTGCCGACGCGCCGATTTGACCGTTCACAACCATTGTGTCGCCCTGAAACCCGTTCATGGACTGGTGCATGCCGGGATCGTATTTCAGGCGTCCGCGCCAGTTGAACTGACGGTCCTGCAATACAAGGGTCAGATCATCGACCCCGTAGGCGGATGGCAATCCACGGGCGTCATCCGCGTCATCCGTCACCTGCAGAACACCCGCCAGCCCCAGCATGACCTGCCGTGCCGTCGCGCCGTGAATGTGGCTGTGATACCAGGCCGTTGCCGGGGGCTGGTCAAGGTCCAGCACCGGCTTCCAGGTGTCTCCCGGTGCGATGGCCTGATGTGGTCCGCCATCGAACTCACCGGCAACAACCAACCCGTGCCAATGCGCCGACATCGGCTCGCCAAGCGTGTTGTGCACCTCTGCCCGTGTCTCGACCCCGGCCTGCACCCGGATCGTCGGGCCAAGGTATCCCTGGTTGTAGCCGAACGTTTCGCTGGCGGCACCGTCGTCAAAACGGGTCTCGCCCGTGCGGGCTTCCAGCTGAAAAAGCCGGGATGTCGTCGCATCGAGAAGGGGAGGATACGCGAGCCTCTTGTCCGATGCCGCGAATGCAGCCGATGGCAGGGCAAATGCAGCCCCAAAGCCTGCGGCATGGCCCAACAGTTCTCGACGGTTCAACAGTTTCACTTCAACTCAATTCCTCTGGCAGCGCCGCCAGAGCCATATCGACACTGACGACCGGATAACCGCCCGCGATCCAGCCCGGTCCGGCGGCAGAACCGAGCATACCTTCGGATACGTCAAGAAAGCCGCTGTAGCCAGCCTGCCGAAGACTTCGCATGACGCGGCCAGACCGCCCGCCTGTCGCACAGATGAGCGCGACAGGCCGCCCTTCGGCCCGTTCCCGGGCGGCAAAAAGCCGCTCGGCGAAACGGTCCTCATGCAGGCTGATGGGCCAGGTACCGTCGGCAACGCCGGTGTCGGTCCATTCCGGTCGCGACCGAACGTCGATCATCCGGATCAGGTCCTGTTGCAGCGCATCTGCTGCCATGTCCGCCGACCAGACCTCGGCGGTCTGGGCGACAGCCGAGAAAGGTGCAACGGAACTGGCCAACATCGCAAGGCTTGCGCCGCGGCGCGTCAGAAAGAAGGCCATAATTTGCCCCCATCAAGCTGAGTGCCGCAGGCTTGACCCTTATTCGCTGTCATGATGACCTTCCATGTCCGTTCCGGTGGAAGTACCGTTCATTTTGCTCATCCGTGTACCGGCATCTTCCATCTCGTCCTGAGAGATCTGGCCGTTACCGTCCGCATCGAGATGCTGAAAGCGATCTACCATGCGCGCGCGCATTGCGTCCATATGCAAGGCTTCGAACTCGTCAAGTGTCAACGCTCCATCGGAATTCGCATCGAACTCCCGCATTTTTTCGGACATCTGCGCGGCCATTTCATGAGGCTGTCCACCGGACATCATTGTCGACATCATGTCCCGATCCATCATTCCCATCATGTTGCCCTGGCCACCCATCATAGCGGCATGCATCTTCATCATTTTTCGCATCATCGGCATCATGTCCCCGCCCATCATGCCCATCTGATTGTCGCCATCGCCCATCGCCATGCCGGACATATTCCCGCTGTCAGGCTTGCTGTCGGCAGCCCCGTCGGATTCCGCAAATGCTGTTTGCGCCATGCCAACCGCGATCACCACGCCAAGCGCAATAATTTCTTGTTTTTCATTTCTCATTCCTTTCAGACTTACCCTAGATACATTGGCGTTATAGCGCTTTGATTAAAGGCCAAGCGCGGGCCGTTTTGTAATCATTTGTCACAGCATCCTGTTACAAACGGTGACAAAGCAACCACTCACAGTTCGCCGGACGATTTGCTAGACAGACGTCGATCCAGTGAATTCATTGAAGAGGCTGATGATCCTTTGACACCTGAAATCGGTCATTTCGCGCTGGCACTGGCCTTGGCCATGGCGCTTGTTCAAAGTGTGCTGCCCATCCTCGGTGCGGGGCGCGGAAACATCCTGTGGATGCAGTCTGCCAGATGGTCCTCGTTCGGTCAGGTTTTCTTTGTCGGCATCGCGTTTCTGGCGCTGATGCAAGCCTTCGTCACAAGCGACTTCACGGTCAAGAACGTGGTGGAGAATTCCAATTCACTCAAACCGATGCTGTTCAAGGTGGCAGGCACCTGGGGCAGTCACGAAGGATCCCTGTTGCTGTGGACCCTTATCCTGACGGTGTTTGGTGCGGCGGTCGCCCTCTTCGGATCGAACATTCCTCTGTCGCTGAAGGCAAGAACGCTGTCGGTGCAGGCCTGGATCAGTGTCGGTTTCCTGACTTTCATGCTGCTGACGTCCAATCCCTTCGACCGCGTTTTCCCTCCGGCAGACGACGGTCAGGACCTCAACCCATTATTGCAGGATGTCGGTCTCGCCATGCACCCGCCGCTTCTCTACTTCGGGTATGTCGGGTTCTCGATTGTCTTTTCGTTCGCGGTTGCCGCCCTGATCGAAGGGCGGGTGGACGCGGCCTGGGCACGGTGGGTACGTCCGTGGACGCTGGCTGCCTGGATGAGCCTGACCGCAGGCATCGCGCTGGGATCCTGGTGGGCCTATTATGAGCTTGGCTGGGGCGGCTGGTGGTTCTGGGATCCCGTTGAGAACGTCAGTTTCATGCCATGGCTGATGGGCACGGCACTGCTGCATTCCGCAATCGTGACGGAGAAACGGGATGCGTTCAAAAGCTGGACAATCCTTCTGGCGATCCTGACTTTTTCCCTATCGCTCTTGGGCACGTTCATTGTCCGATCGGGCCTGCTGACCTCTGTGCATGCATTCGCGGTCGACCCGGAAAGGGGACTTTATATCCTTGGATTGCTGGCCGTTTCGATCGGCGGTTCCCTTGCTCTGTTTGCCTGGCGCGCGCCGACAATGGAGCCCGGCGGCCTGTTTAAGCCGATCAGCCGGGAAGCGGGGCTATTGGTGAACAACCTGCTGCTGGCCACGGCCACCGGCATTGTGCTGTTCGGCACCTTGTACCCGCTCTTCTACGAAGCCGCGACGGGCGGTGAAAAACTGTCGGTGGGGCCGCCCTTCTTCAATGCGTCCTTTATTCCCGTGATGCTGCCGCTCGTCTTTGCGATGGGGCTGGGGCCTTACCTGTCCTGGAAACGTGCCGATCTGACGGGCGTTCTGCAGCGGTTGCGTTTCGTGGTCGTTCTGGCCGTGCTCGCGACATTGGTGACCTGGTATCTCGCCGAGGGCGGTCCGGTGTTGGGGTATCTGTCGCTGATGCTTGCATTCTGGCTGTTTTTCTCAACCCTGCGGGAATGGGCGATGCGCATAAAGCTGTTTGAGGCACCGTTCCCGGAATCGGTGCGCCGTGCACGCAACCTGCCCAGATCCTCTCATGGGATGACACTGGCTCATGCGGGGCTCGCGATGGCGATGTTCGGATTTATCGGCTCGACGGTCTGGAAATCCGAGGAAATCATCTTTGTCCGGCCCGGTACAGAGGTCAGCATTGGTGGGTTCGATGTCACCTTTGAGGGGGCCGAACGTGTGCGTGGGCCAAATTACTTCGCGGATCGTGGCACGCTTCGTGTGGCCCGGGAGGGGAACTATGTCACCGATCTCTTCCCGGAGCGGCGTACCTATCCGGTCGCGCAAACCACCACCACAGAGAGCGCCATCAGATCGACAATGGCCGGTGATCTCTATGCGTCCATCGCAAATCCGGCCGCCGAGGACGAGAGCACGCAAGGGGCTTGGACCCTGCGCATCCTGTATGAACCTCTGGTCAACTTTATCTGGATCGGATCGGCGATGCTTGTGCTTGGTGGGGGTCTTTCGCTGTCTGACCGGCGGTTGCGCGTCGGGGCACCCCGTCGCAAGGCGACAGCGCCCGCAGCACTTCCTGCGGAGTAGGCATGGGACGTATACTGGCATTCATTCCGCTGGCAATCGCGGCCATTTTCGGGGGGTTTTTTCTGTGGGGCTTGAACCCGGACCGGGACCCGAACAACATTCCTTCGGTTCTGATCTCGCAGCCGGCACCCGAATTCGATCTGGCCGCTGTCGACGGGTTGGAGACGCCAGGGCTTTCCCGCGCCGATCTGGTCGGGAACCCGCGACCGGTCATCGTGAACGTGTTTGCCTCGTGGTGCGTGCCCTGCCGGGCCGAACACGGGGTTCTGACCCAGATGGTCGAAAAGGACGGGCTGACGTTGTTCGGGATCAATTACAAGGACAAGCCGGAGGATGCGACTAAATGGCTTGCTGAGCTTGGCAATCCCTACGAAAGGATCGGGTCTGATCTGAGCGGCAGAGTGGGGATTGAATGGGGCCTTTCGGGCGTACCTGAAACATTCATTGTCGGCTCTGACGGGACGGTGTTGTTCAGATATGTCGGCCCCGTCGTGGGCGAAACGGCGATTTCCACATTCAGGGAAGCATTGATCCAGGCTGGCGCGTTAGCAAGGGGCCAGAACGGATGAGGTATATCGCATTTGCTTTCCTCCTGCTGCTTCCGGTGACGGCCTTGGCGGTCGAGCCAGACGAGATGTTGCAGGATCCTGTACTGGAGCAACGCGCCCGTGAAATATCACGGGAACTGCGCTGCGTTGTCTGCCAGAATCAGGACATCGACAGCTCCAACGCCGGGGTTGCGCGGGACCTGCGCATACTGGTGCGCGAAAGGCTTGTTGCCGGTGACAGCGACAAGGAGGTCATCGCGTACATCCACGCCCGGTATGGCGATTATGTCCTGATGCGCCCGCCCCTGAATCGCGCCACTCTCGCGCTCTGGATGGCGCCCTTCGTGTTTGCGCTTGTTTCGCTGCTTGTCGGCTGGACCGTCATTTCGAGAAGCCGGCGCAGGGCTGCCGCAACGGGATTTTCCGATGACGAAAAAGCGGAAATTGCGCGTTTCATTGAAGAGAACGCTTCAAAGGACGGTTCATGATCTGGTTGGTTTTCGCCCTGTTATCCGTTGTAGGTCTGCTTTTCATGGGCCTGCCGCTGCGCCATCGGTCGTCGCGGACACCCGTCCCGGCTGACGCCACGGATGCGGTCCTCATGGATCAGTTGGATGAGGTTCGGCGGGATCTTGAGCGCGGTGTCATTTCCGACACCGAGGCCACGGCGGCGGAGCAGGAGATCAAGAGACGGATCCTCGTGCAGTCGCGCCGGTCCGTTCTGTCAGATGGGAAACCGGCGGCAGGGGGCCGCTTGATGGTCGTTCTGAGCGCAGTGTTCGTGCCGGTCTTCGCTTTTGGATATTACTCCGCAATGGGCTCGCCAGAGATCCCAGGTGTCGCCTTTGCCGAACGTGCCACTGAACGGCAGGAAGCGGCGGAAATCGCCGAATTGACAGATCGTCTGTACGTCCGGCTCAGTTCAGACCCCGAAGGCGGGCCTTCGGAAGGCTGGATGCTGCTGGGGCAAACCTATTCGAAAATGGGCCGGTATGCGGATGCAGCCGATGCATATAGAGTTGTCGCACAACGACCGGAGGCCGATTCCGCCGTCTTCTCCATGTTGGCCGAGGTTCTGATCTACGCAGAGCAAGGTGTGGTGACACCTGAAGCGGACACCGCGATTGATCGGGCGTACGAACTGGATCCTTCCAATCCCGGTGCTGCCTTTTTCAAGGCAGTCTCGCTCGAGCAGAAGGGCGATGAGGCTCGGGCTCACGAAACGCTGGTGGCCCGGCTGTACGATGCGGATAGGTTTTTCCCGTGGATGGAAAGCTTTGTTGGCGAAGCCAACCGGATTGGCGCGAAGAGCGGCAAGGCTCCGATCTCGCTGGCCGACTATGCCCCGAAGACCAGTGCGTCCGGCCCGACACAGGAAGACATCGAAAACGCGCAGGACATGAGTGTGGAGGAACGACAGGATTTCATCCGCTCGATGGTCGAACGGCTGGCCACGCGGCTGGAAGATGAGCCTGACGATCTTGATGGATGGATGCGGCTTGGCAATGCCTATTCGGTTCTGGGTGATACCGCGCCGGCAATCGCGGCGTTTGAACACGCTGAAATCCTGTTGTCGGAGGTGCCGGGAGATGACCCGCGCCGTCAAGCCGTGCAAAGCGCGTTGGAACGGTTGCGCCCGTAGTGGCGTGGGCGACCGTCGCTGTGCAGGTGAATGTGAGGCAGGATCAAGGTTTGGCGCTTAATCGAAAGCCCATCCGGTCCGGCCGTCGTCACAGACTATTTCGTGGGTAGTACCTTCAGACTGACCGACCAAGCGACATCCTACGGGAAGCATGACGTCGTGTGCCGCATCCCGTGTCACGGAAGGGGGCTCAAGTGGGCAAAGCTTGCCCGAGGCCGACTGGGCACAACCGCCGAGGGCCAGAATACCTGCAATCGGAATTCCGATTGTCAGCCGCGTTCTAGCGGGCGCGTACCAGTTCTCGTTCGGGAGCTTGGCCATCTTCAAATTCTGCATCCACAGTCGCCTCGTTCGCCTGTTCAACTCTTGACCCGTGACACGACTTTCCCATCATCCTGTGCATGACGACATGCGCACCAAGACAAAGTGCGAGCGGCGCAAAAAGGCCGACGTTGCCCCACAGACCCGCGATCGTGCCGCCTGCAATAAAGAATGCGGCGACTGGAAACAACATAACGGCACAACAGGCCATCATACCATACTGCATCAGTTTCGATGAACCGGTGGATTTTTGACTTTGATTGTCAGACATGTAGCTCTCCAGAATATGCTCGTGTTCTTCTGCGACATTCCAGTGAGGCAAGGTCAAGGGTACATTCGGATACAATTTGATCAGATGACAGCCTGCGGGTCGTTGACCAAGTTGGCCCGTCAGGTTGCCAGATCCAACGCATAGGACAGGAATGTGACGAGGGGGATCGGGGTCAGGCTGAACAGCAAGGCCATGCTCATTGTCCTGAACATGGTAGGCTTCGATGCCTCGCCAGAAGGTTCTGTCAGAACCACCAGAAGCGCGATGAAGGTGCCGGGCGCCAGGGCATAGAGATATACGCCCGAGATGTTCCCAAACATGAACGACCGCTCGAGCGTTGGTCCGACCACGCTCAAAGCTGTTGCACGGCTGCCGTTGAACGAGCCGAACAGATCGGCCGACATCACATAGACGGCAATGTGAACCCCAATGAATGCGACACTCCGCAGCAGGCCATCTAAAACCAGGTAAACAATCGGCCGATGCTGGTACTGCTTCAGCGCGACCGATGCGGAAACGAACCCCAAGTAATTCACGAGGAAAACGACCACAAACCCATTGGTAAAGACCTGCCGGAGGAAGCGCGAGAGCGCGGTCCCATTCGTCAGCAGCAGCGTCGCAAAACCAGGCGTTGCGAGGATGTAGACAAGCAGGAACGGCAATATGCTTGCCAAGCTCAGAACGGATACGTTCCAACAAAATCTGCCGAATGGTAAGGTCGGCGAAAAACTTTGTCGGAACGTATCGCGGGCAAACACGTCAGCCGTGGGTTGCGAAGACTTGCGTCGACCCATCCATCAGTACAAGCAGCACATCATAGGGATCACCTTGGGGGCCCATGCCGGGCGAACCCATGGGCATTCCCGGTGCTGTCAGTCCGCGCGCGACAGGTTTTTCGCTCAGCAACCGCCCGATGTCAGCCGCAGGCACGTGACCCTCGACGAAATATCCGCCCACGGACGTAGTGTGACATCCTGCCAGTTCCGGCGCGATGCCGTGTTTCTGCTTCAGAACCTGAAGCGTGTCGTAATCCACGTCCTCGACCGATGCCTTGAAACCGGCAGCGATCATCTCATTTACCCAAGCGCCGCAGCAGCCGCAGGTCGGTGTCTTTGTCACCTGCAACGTGGGTGCGGCGGTTTGCGACAAAGCAGGCCCGGCCAAGGCCAGGCTGAGTGCCGTAAGGCCAAATTCACGTCGGTTCACTTAAAACTCCTCGATGTTCTTCCTTAAATAGTTGCTCGGTATCCCGAAGTCGACTGGCCGCGCTGTTACATTTGGCTACAAACACGGGATGGGCGTCCCTTGGTGAAAATGACTATGTTGGCGGCATGAGCGATCTGCCACGCATCCTTGTCGTCGATGACCATTCAGAGATTCGGAAATCCGTCACCAGTTATCTGGAACGCAACGGCATGCGTGCTTCAGCGGCGGAAAATGCAGTTGAGATGGACGCAAGGCTGGCGGAAGCGCATTTCGATCTGATTGTCCTCGATGTGATGATGCCGGGGGAAGACGGGCTGTCCGCGTGCAGGCGATTGCGCAAGGAAGGGCATATTCCGATCCTGATGCTGACCGCATTGGGTGACGACGAAGACCGCATCGCGGGTCTGGATGGCGGGGCAGACGATTATCTCGCCAAGCCGTTTAATCCCAAGGAACTGGTGGCGCGGATCAACGCGATATTGCGTCGGACGCAGCTGATCCCAAAACCGAATGGTTTTGCGGGGAAAACGTTGAAGTTTGCACACCTAAAGCTGGATTTCGATGGCCGCACACTGATTGACCAAGGCGGTTCGCGTACGCAACTTACATCCGGTGAACTCAAACTCCTGACCCTGTTCCTGCAAAGGCCAAGGACGGTCATTGGCCGCGACGAGCTGCTCAAATTGAGCACCGGCCGGGTCGCCGGTCCATTGGACCGAACCATCGACAATCAGGTGAGCCGGTTGCGCCGGAAGATGGAAGAGGACGTTTTGCGCCCGAAGATCATCGCGACTGTCCGGCATGGGGGGTATAGTCTTTCCTGCGATGTCGAGATTTGCGAATGAAGCTGCTTCCGCGGACGTTGCGTGCACAGATTGCCCTTCTGGTCCTCGGTGTCTTGATCCTCGCGCAAGCTCTGAGTCTTTGGTTTTTCGTTGATGAACGCTCGTTAGCCATTCAGGCCGCCATCGGTGCCGAAGCCGCCGGAAGGGCCGCAAATGTCGCACAGTTGATTGAAGGCGCACCCCCGGAATTGCATGCCCAGATCGTCCGCGCGGCAACGTCTCCGCTCGTACGGTTCGACCTTACAGACGAGCCGTCGGTTGCACACGGACAACACGATGACGGTGGAGCGGTCGAAGCGCGGATACGGGCACTGCTTCAGGAAAGCTACAGCCGGGATATCCGGGTTGAGGTTCATGAAATCGAGGGAGGTCTGCTGCCCCTTCCGAACCTGTCACCGGAAATGGCGCAAATGCACGCCGAAATGATGCAGGGCAGCCTTGCGGCCATCGAGATGGAGCTGTCCATTGCGCTGTCCGGTGGGAATTGGCTCAACATCGAGACGCGGTTCGAACGGCCGCCTCTGCAAAGGTCGCTGGCGTCCAACATATCCTTTGCACTGACTGCGGGACTTCTGCTGGTTGCAAGTTTCTGGTTTCTCCTGTCCCGACTGACCGGACCACTCAACGATCTCGCGACTGCGTCCGAACGTCTGGGTCGCGGCGCCGCCAAGGGCGATCTGCCGGTCGTAGGGCCGAAGGAAGTTCGGGATCTGACCCGATCATTCAACATCATGCAGGATCGCCTGACGCGATTTGTCAGTGACCGGACCCAGATGCTTGCAGCGCTTGCGCATGATCTGCGCTCGCCTTTGACGGCGCTTAGGGTGCGGGCCGAAATGGTGGACGACGAAGACACGCGCACGTCCTTGGTGGCGTCAAGTGAAGAGATGCAACGGATGGTCGATGCGACCCTCGATTTCGCGAAGGGCGTCGGACAGCATGAAGAGGTCCAATCGGTTGATTTGCACGATCTGATCACTGGTATGGGCTTGGACAAGGTTCAGGTGACCAGCCAAGGTCCACTCATCGTATCCGTGAAACCAAGCGCGATGGGGCGCGCGTTGAGAAACCTGATTGAGAACGCGATCCGCTACGGGAGTGAGGCCAGGGTTTCGTGGCAACGCATGGGCAGTGAGGTAGTGGTCGCCATCGACGATCAGGGGCCCGGTATTCCCGACAATCAGCTGGAGGCTGTTTTCGGACCCTATGTCAGGCTCGAGACGTCGCGATCACAGGATACCGGCGGTCATGGCCTGGGGCTGTCGATTGCGCGCAGCATCATCCTTGAGCACGGTGGTTCTATCGAACTGAAAAACCGCACTGATGGGGGTCTGCGCGCTGAAATCACGCTGCCCGTCAAACAAAGCGCCGAGTCAGCCCCGAAAGAGGAAGGCTCGCCACATATGGCGCGGGTTGTTCGTCACCTCAAACCCGACTAGTTTAGTGAGGCAAGTATATGAAACGAAGATATTTCCTGACTTCTGTTGCAGCTCTTTCGGTGAGTGGAAAAACAGCATTCGCGCATAGTGACGCAGAGCACGACCGGCGCGTCGGGCCATCTGTGGTGCCCCCGGAGCAGTTGCCGCGCCAGGTTCCGTTCACCGAGGCAGACAAACCGGGAGAAATACATGTCGATCCGAACCAGTTCGCTTTATTTTGGACTTTGCCGAACAATCGGGCAATCAGGTATACCGTCGGAATTGGCCGGGAGGGGCTCTATGAATCCGGCGAGTTCTATGTCGCGCGCAAGCAAAAGTGGCCGCGGTGGACGCCCACACCCGCCATGATAGCCAGAGATCCTGACCGATATCTTCGTTTTGCGGGCGGTGTGCCCGGTGGGCTGAACAATCCACTCGGTGCCCGCGCCTTGTATCTTTACCAGCCAGGGCGTGGGGACACCTACCTGAGAATTCACGGCACAACGGATCCGAAGACGATTGGTCGACGTGTCTCAAACGGCTGTGCAAGGCTTACCAATAATCAGATCATCGAACTCTATGAGAAGGTCCCGCTCGACACGCGTGTTGTCCTGAAACCCATCGAGGTTTGAGGCAGCAGCGCGAAGACGTGTCCGTTGGCCGGGATACATATCGTTACATAATATCAGGCCCCGGACTGTTCATGAAATGCGACCAGGCGGGTAGTCTAGTGGATAGGCAGACAACAACATGAGGCCATATGATGACCCGCAAGCAAACACGTGTAACGCGTCGAGCATTCACGGCAGGTGCCGCATCGGCAGCTTTCGCGGCCCCGTCCATCCTGCGTGCGCAGGTGGATCAAACCAGTGTCCGAAGGAATATCTCATCGTTTCGTACACACGCTTGGCAAGACCACTTTGACGCTTTGGACAAGGGTATCATCATCGCAGACACCGTTACCCGCGTGATGCAACACTGGACGGCCGATGGCGAAATGCGCATTTATCCGACATCGGTTCCCTTGTCTGACGAGCTGACAAAGCGCGGCTACACGACAGTCACGTTCAAGGACCCCGAACCTGACTGGACCCCTACACCCTCCATGCGCGAACGTGACCCGTCTTTGCCAGCCTATATGCCGCCCGGGCCGGATAACCCGTTGGGCGTCCGTGCCCTGCACCTGAGTTGGACGTACTACAGGATTCACGGCACCCATGATACGCGCAAGATCGGAAGACGCTCTTCAAGCGGGTGTATCGGTCTCTACAACGAGCAAATCATCGAGGTGTTCGAAAGGACACCGGTCGGCACGCAGGTACGATTAATCTGATGTCGAAGTCCGGCATCCTGATTGCGGCGTTTTTTGTCGTCGGTGGCGCGGTTGTGATCTGGCAGCAATTGCAGCCATCGTCTTCGATGCCCGGCCACACAATGACAACGCCTGATCTTTCGCAGACGGAAGAGGGCGCGCCGATTGCAGACGTGGTTGTGCCTGCTGAATTCTCAGCAAATGCCCAATTGGGAAAGCGTGTTTTCGATGGCGCTTGCGCCGCTTGTCACGGTGCGAATGCTGCCGGACAGAATGGCGTGGCACCGCCGCTTGTCCACAAGATCTATGAACCGAGCCATCACGGTGACGCCGCTTTTTTGCTTGCCGCGAAACAAGGTGTCAGAGCGCACCATTGGAAGTTTGGCAATATGCCGCCAGTTGAAGGCGTCACGCCCGGCGATGTGAAGATGGTTGTTGCATATGTGCGGGAACTTCAGCGCGCCAACGGGATCAATTGACAGGAATGACCAACTTGAACATGAAGATATGGATTACTGCCATTGCGATCGGGACGACCGGCGTTGCTGCCTTGGCGCATTCCGGAGCAACCGGCGTGGTGCTGGAGCGGATGCAGGGCATGTCCGCGATGGCCAAAACACTCAAGACGCTATCACCCATGATGCGGGGTCAGGTACCTTATGACGCCGATGTCGTCCGCAGGGAAGCTGGCGCGATGATCGGCCATGCCGGTGAGCAAATGACGCGACTGTTTCCTGAAGGCTCGGGTGGCGGAGTGTCCAAGGCGTTGCCGTCGGTCTGGGAAAACAGCGAAGAGTTCGCGGCCCTTGCGCAAGAGTTGAGAACAGCCGCCGAAGGATTGAAGTTGAGCGCAGGCAATGGGTTGGCCGCAGCACAGGGCAACGGTAGCGAATCAATGATGGGCGGCGCCACTGACGGGATGATGGGTGGCGGGTCCGCGCCTGCAATGGGAGGGGGCATGATGGGATCGGACCTTCCCATGACGACCGAGATGTTTGCGGACATGCCGACCGACCGTGCGTTCGCGATGGTCGCCCAGACCTGTTCGGCCTGCCACCAGAAGTTCCGCAAAGAGGACAAGTGATCAGATGCGGTGGTGGCGTTGGATCATCGGTGCGGGGGTCGTCGGCGGCATCGGCGTTGTCGCGGCAACGATAGCCTGGCCGATCGGTGCGCCAGTCTCGGACCTGACCCTGCAAGGCGATGCCCAGCGGGGGTCGTATCTGGCGCGCGCCAGTGGATGCATTGCGTGCCACACCAACTTTGAAGCTGGCGGGGCGCCATTGGCAGGAGGAGCGCCGCTCCGGACCGATTTCGGGACATTCTATCCGCCAAATCTGACCACCGATGTCGAATTCGGGATTGGCGGCTGGACAGTAGAAGAGTTTGCAAAAGCGGTAAGGCAGGGAATTTCCCCGGACGGAGACCCCTATTATCCCACCTTCACCTACCCGTTTTATGCAAACTACACGGATCAGGACATTGCCGATCTGTGGGCCGCGTTCCAGACCGTGCCAGCCGTGAATGTGCCGACCCCGTCCCATGAGGTGCCTTTTCCGTTCGATCAGCGATGGGGGATGAAACTTTGGCGGGCGGCTTTTCTGACAAAGCCTGACACCGCACCAGAGGCGGACCGAAGCGATGCTTGGAACAGGGGCAAGCTGCTGGTCAACGGGGCGGCACATTGTGCTGCCTGCCACACAACGCGGAACTTTGCAGGCGCACGCATAGTATCGAAGAGGTTTTCCGGCAACGACGCCTTGCCGGGAGGTGGCAAAGCACCTTCGATCCGGACGCGCGATCTTGTGTCCGAAGGCTGGACAACAGACGATATGGCTTATGCATTGCGATCTGGCATAACGCCGTCTGGCGACGTATTTGGTGGATCAATGGCCGAAGTCGTGCGCTATGGCACGGGCTTTCTGAGCGACGCAGACCTGAATGCGATGGCCACCTACCTGCTGGACAACAAATCATAATCTTGGGAACCCACGAATGATCACGCTCAATCGCCGCCAATTTCTGGCAACATCTGCTGCGTTCAGTGGTCTGTCGGCCAGCACTGGATTTGCGGGCACGCCATTCGCGACCCTGACAGCCCAGCAAAGCGACGTGCAGCTGCTGCCCGGCAACTATGGCAAGACATCGCTTTGGTGCTTTGACGGCGGCTCACCCGGTCCGGAGATTCGCGTGGCGCAGGGGGGGCGTGTCCAGCGCAGATTGGTCAACCGGTTTTCTCAGGGAACGTCGACGCATTGGCACGGCATCCGCATCGACAATGCGATGGATGGCGTTTCCGGCCTGACACAGGATGTGGTCCAGCCGGAGGAAACATTCGACTATGACTTTACTGTCCCGGATGCCGGGACCTATTGGTACCATGCCCATAATAGGTCGTTTGAGCAGGTGGGCAGAGGGCTTTACGGTGCACTGATCGTGGAAGAGGCCGAGCCTCTCGACATTGATCGCGAGGAAGTCCTGATCCTGGATGATTGGCTTATTGACCCCGAAACCGCGCAGATCAAAGACGACTTCGGAGCGCCTCATGATCTCAGCCACGCAGGGCGCATCGGCAACCTGCTGACGACCAATGGAACCTTCAATCTGGGCCTGAGTGCACGCAAGAACGAAAGACTGCGCTTGCGGCTGATCAATGCTGCCAATGCGCGCAATTTCCAACTGGGGCTGGAAGGCCTTGACGGTTGGGCGGTTGCTTTGGACGGCATGCCCCTGGCTGCACCCATTAAGGTGACGGAGCCGATGATCCTCGCTCCGGCTCAACGGATCGACCTGATCGTCGATGTGGTCGCGGATGTTGGTGAAACGGCTCATATTCTTCAGTTCGGCCGGGAAGAGGCCTTCAGCCAGGTTACATTCGAGGTCGTTGAGTGGGGCTCGAAAAATCGTCGAGACGCGCCTTTGGCCTTGCCGCCGAACGACCACAGGATGGTCGACTTGAGTGAAGCCACGATGCTCAGCCTGAGTATGGAAGGCGGTGCCATGGGGCGGATGAGGTCCGCTTCCCTTGGGGGCGAACTCAAGCCGATCGGCGAGATCGTCGAGGCCGGGTATTTCTGGTCGTTCAACGGCAAAGTGGACGGGATCAACGGTGATCCCCTTGCGCGGCTGGACCGCGGCCAGAATGTACGATTGAAGATCGTGAACGACACGGCGTTTCCGCACGCGATGCACCTGCATGGCATTCACTTCCACGAGGTCGCCGAAAACGGCACCCTCGGACCGCTGCGTGACACGACCCTTCTTGAACGGGGTCAGACGCGCGAGATTGCCTTTGTGGCGGACAACCCGGGCCAATGGCTGCTACATTGCCACATGCTGTCGCATGCGGCTTCGGGCATGATGACCAAGATCGTCGTTGGATGACCCCGCGATCCGTCTATCTTGCGTTGGGCGTAGTTACCGTTGCGGTGGCTACCATATTCCTGTGGACCCGGTCCGGCGGAACCGACCATACGGCGGAAAACCTCATCAACTCCTCAGCCGATGTGGCCGCGGGCGAAGTCCTCTATGCCGAAAATTGCGCCGCGTGCCATGGCGCAAATCTGGAAGGTGAAGAAAACTGGCGCAGTCCGCGTGATGACGGAAGCCTGCCCGCACCGCCGCATGATGCAAGCGGCCACACTTGGCACCACGCGGACAGCATGCTGTTCGCCTACACCAAGCTGGGGGGCGCCGAGGTTCTCGCGGCGCAAGGCGTTGACTTCAACAGCGGCATGCCCGGTTTCGGCGACCAACTGAGCGACGGGGAAATCTGGGACATCCTCGCATACATCAAGTCAACATGGCCGGAGCGTGAACGCGCCACGCAAGCCGAGCGCACGGCCCAGGATATTGCCTCACAAGGAGACGGATAATGAAAAGATTCTTGGCTACCACCGCACTGTTAATGCTTCCCATCGCTGCGACGGCAGACGGCATGGACGAAGACCGGATCAAGGAACTGGTGCTGGAAGCCATCCGCGAGAATCCGGGCATCGTGTTCGAGGCCGCGCAGTTGTTCGAACAGCAACAGCAGGCGTTGCAGGCGCAAGCCGCAGCGCAGGTTCTCGATACGGAAAAAGCCACGCTTGAAAATGATCCCAATGCGCCCGTTCTGGGCAATCCGGATGGCGATGTCACGGTTGTCGAATTCTTCGACTACAACTGCCCCTATTGCCGCCGGGTTAAACCTGAAATGGAGGCATTGCTTGCCGCTGATCCCAACGTCAGGGTCGTTTACCGGGAATGGCCCATTCTGGGGGACGGGTCGGTTTTTGCCGCCCGCGCGGCGCTGGCGTCCCGAAACCAGGGCAAATATGAAGAGTTTCATTGGGCCATGATGCAACTGAAGGAACGCGCAGAGGAAGCATCGATTCTCCGCACTGCGGAAGACATCGGCCTCGATGTTGCACAGTTGCGTCGCGACATGAACGGACCGGAAATAGAAGAACACATACAGACTTCCATGCGGCTTGCGCAATCTCTGGGGTTCAGTGGCACACCTTCATTTGTGATCGGCGACAGTCTTGCGCCGGGCCTGATCCAGGCGGACCAGATGATCGAGCTTGTCGATCAGGCACGGGCCGCCGAATAAGGACAAGCTTACGCGGCTGAAGCGTCGTAGCCAGCGTCAACGATGGCTTGCCGCACAGCGGCCTGTTCCAATGTGCTTTGGACAGTGACAAGGCGAAGGTCCAGATCGGACGTGACAACGGCTGATGGATCCTTTGCCTTGATGCCGCTTTCGATAGCGGATGTACAGTGTCCACAGCTCATTTTCGGGACGGAAAAAATCATGAAGGCCTCCATTTTTGGTACAACCTCAGACTTGGTCGTTCCATCGGGAGGAAGGTCAAGCAAATATCAGAAAAATAAATGAGATACTCTCTTGAGCTTCCAGCAACTGGAAGCCCTATATCAGGGTAAGTTCAACCGAGGAGTCTCTCATGACCGACCCCAATACGATACGTCTGTCCGTTTCCGGCATGAGCTGCGCGTCCTGTGTGGGCAGGGTTGAAAAGGCGCTTGTACGGACACCCGGCCTATTGAATGCGGCGGTCAATCTAGCAACCGAAACGGCTGTGGTAGAGTATCTTTCAGATGCCATCACCCCGGAAGAGATTGCCCGGATCAGTACGGAGGCGGGATACCCGGCCGAGATTGCGCAGAGCGATGCGCACGAGGACCGATCGGACCGCAAGGCAGAAGAAGCCGACGCGCTGGCGCGCCGTGTCATCCTTGCCGCGATCCTGACCGTTCCGGTGTTCGTTCTGGAAATGGGAAAACACACCATACCCGGCTTTGAGGGCCTGATTGAGAGCACAATCGGCATTCAAACGTCGTGGCTGATCCAATTCGCGCTTGCCACGGTGGTTCTGTTCGGACCGGGTTGGAGGTTCTTTGCGAAGGGCATTCCGGCGTTGATCAAGCGTGCTCCGGATATGAACAGCCTTGTCGCGCTGGGAACCGGGGCGGCGTGGACTTATTCCGTAGTCGCGACCTTCCTGCCACAGGTGCTGCCTGACGGTGTGCGCGCCGTCTATTTCGAAGCAGCGGCGGTTATTGTCGTTCTGATCTTGTTGGGTCGCTGGCTTGAAGCGCGGGCCAAGGGCAAGACCGGTGCAGCCATTCAGGCCCTTCTTGGTCTGCAGGCAAAGACAGCCAGGGTCCTGCGCGAGGGGCAGGCGACCGAGGTTGACATCAAGGAACTTCGGATCGGCGATCAGATCCTCGTGCGTCCCGGTGAAAGGCTGCCTGTCGATGGCGAGGTCACAGAAGGATCAAGCAACGTCGATGAAAGCATGATCACCGGTGAACCCCTCGCCGTGCCAAAGGCTGCTGGCGAACCGGTGACCGGCGGCACGGTGAACGGCACCGGGAGCCTGACCATAACGGCGACGCGGGTCGGGGCGGATACCACGCTGGCGCAGATTATCCGCATGGTCGAAGATGCTCAGGGGGCCAAGCTGCCGATCCAAGGCCTAGTGGATCGCGTGACCATGTGGTTCGTGCCTGCCGTTCTGGTTCTGGCGCTTGCGACTGTGGTTGTCTGGCTGCTGGTCGGTCCCGATCCGGCTCTGACCTTTGCGCTTGTGGCGGGTGTCTCCGTTCTGATCATTGCGTGCCCCTGCGCCATGGGGTTGGCCACGCCCACCTCGATCATGGTGGGGACAGGACGCGCTGCCGAGATGGGGGTGTTCTTCCGCAAGGGAGATGCGCTGCAACATCTGGACGACGTCGGCCTCGTTGCGCTCGACAAGACCGGGACGGTCACCCAAGGGCAACCCAGTTTGACAGACCTCATCACGGCCGACGGCTTTGACCGGGCAGAGATACTCGCCCTCATCGCATCTGTCGAGGCGCAGTCTGAGCACCCGGTGGCAGAGGCCATCGTGCAGTCCGCAAAGAGCGAAGGCCTGTCCTGGCCCGATGCGACGGAATTCCGGTCCGTGACCGGCTACGGTGTCGAGGCGCTTGTCCAGGGCCGCAAGGTTCATGTCGGTGCGGATCGCTTCATGGTGCAGCAGGGCATTGACACCAGCCCGCTGGAAGACCGCGAAAGGGCGTTGGCCGAAAAGGGACGCACCGCGCTTTATGCTGCGGTGGATGGAACCCTGGCGGCTGTGATTGCCGTGGCAGACCCGGTCAAATCCTCCAGCGCCGAAGTGATCGCAGCTCTGCATGATCGAGGGATCAAGGTCGCGATGATCACCGGAGACAAGAAGGCCACGGCAGATGCCATAGCCCGCGAGGTCGGGATCGACCACGTCATTGCAGGGGTATTACCGGATGGAAAAGTCGCCGCCCTGGACGAATTGCGGCAAGGGAACAGCAAGATCGCCTTTGTCGGGGACGGCATCAACGACGCGCCAGCACTGGCCCATGCCGATGTCGGCATCGCCATCGGAACCGGCACGGATGTCGCAATCGAAAGCGCCGACGTGGTGCTGATGTCGGGGGATCTGCGCGGCGTGGTGAATGCAATAGACGTGTCGCGCAAGACCATGCGCAACATCCGGCAGAACCTCATCTGGGCCTTTGGCTATAACGTCGCGCTGATCCCTGTGGCGGCGGGCGCGCTTTATCCAGCCTTTGGATTGCTCCTGTCGCCGGTGTTTGCCGCCGGGGCCATGGCGCTGTCCTCCGTGTCGGTTCTGACCAACGCGCTGCGGCTGCGACGGATCAAGGCGACGATGTCGGAACAGGATCCGCCCCACGACGCGGCGACGAAATTCGCAACGCAGCCCGCAGAATAGGAGACAGGTGTGAACATCGGAGAAGTATCAGAACGCGCGGGTTTGCCAGCAAAGACAATCCGCTACTACGAAGACATCGGCCTTGTCCGGCCTTTGCGCAGCGATAACGGATATCGCGCCTTTCGCGACAGCGACATCCACAAGCTCGCATTCCTGGGCCGCGCCCGGACCTTGGGGTTCTCGATAGAAGACTGCCGCACGCTGCTTGATCTCTATGAGGATGAGACACGGGAAAGCGCACAAGTAAAAGCGGTCGCACAAGAACACCTGGCGGCCATTGACGAAAAGATTGCCCAGCTCAGGTCGATGCACGATACGCTGTCACACCTCGTTGACGCCTGCCATGGCGATCACCGCCCGGATTGTCCGATTCTGAAAGATCTGGCCAAAGAGCCGTAGCGCATGATGCTTGGGGCCGACATTCTTCGGATTTTCGCACCGTAGCGTTGGAGTTTGTTGGAGCCCTCCCCCGCTGGAATGTTGTTTCTTCAGCAATTCAAGCCAAGGTGGAGGGATCAAATGTCTGAAGATACGACCGGGAAATCTAGCGGCGGGTCCCACGCCCGTTCAAGTGAAGATGCAGCACATTCGGGGGGCCATTCAGGTTCATCCTATGGCCGGTTTCTGGCGATGGTTGGCACGTCGACAGCGATCATGTTCGGCCTGATGTACATCAACTCGTACTCCTTCGAACATGTCTACTGGAGCGAAACCCGATTTTACATGACGTTCATCATGGGCGCGACGATTGCGACCGTGATGCTCCTTTTCATGTTGAACATGTACAAGAACAAGGGCGTCAACGCCGCGATCTTTCTCGGGTCTGTCGTGATGTTTGCCGGCGCGCTCTGGCTCGTGAGAAGCCAGGAGACCATTCAGGACGAAAGCTGGATGAGCGCGATGATCCCGCACCACTCCATCGCGATCATGACAAGCGAACGGGCCGAGCTGACAGATCCACGGGTCAAGGCTCTGGCTTCGGAAATCGTGACGGCGCAAAATCGCGAAATTTCCGAAATGCGTTTCCTCATAGATGACATTGAGGCAAATGGCGAAGCCGGTCCTGAATGGCCACTTGGTGAAGCGGACGGTCCGGCTGAAATGGAGGGGCTTCAAGAAGCGATTGCAACCCCGGTGATTGCCGGAATCCGTCCTGCACCGCTCAAAGCCGAAGAAATAACACGCGCACTGGGGTCCGACGGACAATGCCGTTTCATTCGCGCCGTGAACGCCGATCCCATTCTGGTCACGGACGGGGCGGGGAACGGCGTCGCCAAGATATCCGGATCGCTGGTCAACTTCACGTCGCAAGACACAGTGACGTCCGGTGGCGTCCTGTCTGCCGATGGTGGCCAATTCACGCTGGCGCCGGGTGACGCGGACGGTGAAGACGCCACCCTGCTGTTTGAATTGACGGGAGAGACGCCTCTGACTGTCGGATTTACCGGGTATTGGACCTGCAACGGTTAAAGGATTTAAAGGAACGCGTCATGACGAGAGAGGCAAAATCCACCCCGAAGACGGCGGTTTTGTACCGAATGGTGATGGAGGAGCATGTTTGTCCCTATGGGCTGAAAATCGAAGGACCTGCTTGAGCGGGAGGGGTATTCGATTGAGGACCGGCCTCTGAACACCCGCGAGGAAACGGATGCTTTCATGGAAGAACACGGTGTCGAAACGACTCCGCAGACCTTTATCGGCAATGAAAGAATTGGTGGCTATGACGCGCTGAGGGAATTTTTCGGCCAGGACGTAAAGGATGACGACGAGACGACTTATCAACCCGTCATTGCGATATTCGCGGTCGCATTCCTTATGGCGCTTGGTCTCAGTTGGGCGTTTTACGGTTCGATCCTGACGCTGCGGGCATTCGAGTGGTTCATCGCGATCTCGATGAGCTGTAAGCGGTGCGCTGGTCACACGGGTTTGGCGTAATTCCAAGGCAGCAGTTCGTTGATGTCGGTTTGTTTGTGTCCTTGGGCGATAGCTGTCAGGACACCTGACAGATAGCCGTGGGGCTCGATCCCATTGAGTTTGCAGGTCTCGATCAGGGAGGCGATGACGGCCCAGTTTTGCGCCCCGGCATCGTGTCCGGCGAAGAGCGCATTTTTGCGGTTGAGGGCTATGGGACGGATGGTGCGCTCGACTGGATTGTTGTCGAGTTCGATGCGGCCATCGGTGAGGAACAGGCACAGCCCGTCCCAGTATTTGGCGATGTATTTCAGGGCTTCTCCAGTCGGAGATTGGCTTGAGGCGCGGGCGCGGCGTTGTGCGAGCAAAAGCTCGAAGGCATCGATGATGGGTCTTGAGCGTTTCTGTCGTGCAGCGCTGCGTTGGTCGGCAGACAGGCCGCGCAGGTCTTTTTCGATGCGGTAGAGTGCCTGGATTTGGTTCAGACCTTCCTGCGCGATTGGTGCCGCTCCGGATTGGGTAACATCATGCAGTTTGCGGCGGGCATGGGCCCAGCAATAGGCCAGCGTCACATCCTGCGTCGGACGTTTCAGCAAGCGGTTATAGCCTGCGTAGCCGTCCACCTGCAGGGTGCCGCTAAAGCCGTT
>NZ_LWER01000185.1:0-230 GCF_001634775.1 Sulfitobacter sp. HI0027 | reverse complement strand
TCAGCCTCAGTCCGGCTCTGCGCGATCCGCTCGGCCAGCGCATTCACCTGATCGGCGTTTTGCGGCGGGGCGGGGATGATGATCTCGGACAAAAGCACGCGCAGGCCATTGTTGCCCCGGCTGCTGCCAAGGGCGCGGTCGACCTCTTCGTCGGTGATGTCGACACGGCCATTATAGCGCGCGCGGATCAGATCACGCCACGCGGCGCTGATCACGATGAAGTCACGAAA
>NZ_LWER01000184.1:0-217 GCF_001634775.1 Sulfitobacter sp. HI0027 | reverse complement strand
ATCGGTGAGGTGAAAAAAATCGCCCAGAAACGCGGCTGGAGCCTCGTGCGCTGGATCACGGCCGAGGATAATTACCGCGGCCGTGGGGTGTATGACAAGCTGGCCACGCGGACCAACTGGGTCACCTACGACATCAAGCTGTAGGGTCCGGCGCCTTTTTCGAGGCGTCGGGATTGGTCGGCTCGTCTGTGTCCGTCACCAACTCTGCCTCTTCGAT
>NZ_LWER01000183.1:0-108607 GCF_001634775.1 Sulfitobacter sp. HI0027 | reverse complement strand
CCGCCTTTGGCTAAAGCGCCCCGCGCACCGCCAGACAAAACCTCTCTAACATATCCGCATCCTCGGCGAGGGCACGCCGCAGCGACCGAGGCAGTTCAAGCTGCACCCCCTCGCCAGAGCGGGTGCGGTTGCAGATGTTCGTCTCATGCACGCCGGGCAGGGTGGTGTTGGGTGCCGCGTCAAACCCCGCGTCGCGCAGGGCCGCGCCGATGGCATCGCGTAGCGCCTCGGCGCGCCCACCAAGCCAGACCGTTTCGGTGCCATCATCCTTGCGGCCATGGATCGCCAC
The DNA here is from genome assembly GCF_001634775.1 of Sulfitobacter sp. HI0027. Lineage (NCBI taxonomy): Bacteria > Pseudomonadati > Pseudomonadota > Alphaproteobacteria > Rhodobacterales > Roseobacteraceae > Sulfitobacter > Sulfitobacter sp. HI0027. Next base: position 108,318 of record NZ_LWER01000183.1, on the reverse strand, counting down.
GGCGACCTGCGCGCTTGCCACAAGTTCCAACGCCTGCGGCTCATCAAAATGGTGCGAGGTGATGTGGAAATCCCCATGCGCCCCGGCCTTCAGCGCCTCGAACAAATAGTAGGAATAGTCGCTTCCCGCGATGGCCTCGGCGATCAGGCTGGTCTCAGGCTCAATCGTACCGCCGTGGGGCGCGATGATGATCACCGCGCTGCCTCGATCCTCGGCGCGTATCTGGTAATCATCATCGCGCAGCATCTCGGCAGAGAGGTCGGCATAGTTCTGGAAACGATCCGTCATGATATGGCTCCTATCGGCTGGGGAGGGCGATCAAACGTCGAGCTTGCGCACCGTTTTGGAGATAAGCCCGTCTTTCCGCTCCAGAAACACGATCTCGCCAAACTCGATTTCCTGCCATTCATCCCCATCTTCGGTCAGCGGCTCGGAGGCAAAAATCGCCGATTCGGCTTCGCCCTCGGGGCAGGGGTCGACCTTATAGGAGTCCGCATGATCCTCAAAGTTCGCGCCTGTCAGTATATAGACCGGTTCAAGCAGCATAGAGAGGGGTAAGTCCTCGTCGCGCAGTTTCTTCCAGTCGCCGGTCACATCGGTCTCGCCGTCATGCCCGCAGCCATAGTTTACGCCGATAATACGATCTGAACTGACAAGCGCGATTTTTAGCTTGGTCAATGCCGCCAGATCAAGTTTTCGCGCGGCCTCACAAATGACCCGCAATAGTTTTTCAAATCCGCGCTGCACATCGTCATCGCTGTCGCCTTCCAGCAATGACAGCAGCAGCACATAAAGAAATTCCGTATCCGTCGTGCCGCGCATCTGGGTGAGGTATTGATCTTTGCAATGGGGCAGAAGTTCACGTTGCAACTGCCGCCAATGGGGCAGGGCACCGTTCTGCGCGATGATCCACGGGGTATGGTCAAAGGAAAACGGGTGGCAGTTTTCATCGGCCTGCACGACGCTGGCGTCATAAGAGGCCGCGCGGATATGCGACAGCATCGTATGGGCCTGTAGGCTGGGGATCAGGGTCTTGGCATTGTCGTCGTGAAAGGCCGCTTTGGGCCGGTGATAAAGCAGCGGCGCGTCGGGTTTCAGCAGATGCGCGCTCCAGGCGGCGAAGCCCCAACCGGCCAGTTGCAGGCTGGGGTGAAGTTCCGGATCAAGGCTTTGGTTCAGCAGGCTGTTCTCTGGGGCAAGGAGCAGCGCCTCGATTGGCAGTTCAGGTCCGATATAGGCGAGGAAGCGGCACATGGTGTTCCTTACTCTTGAGATATTTCAGCGGTTTCACGAAGGGTGTAAAGGGCTGAGATAGAGCGGTGCACGCGGAAATCGACAGGTGGGCCGAACAGGGGGGGCGACAGGGGGCTTGCAGGGGGCGAATGCCCCACCCTGTCGACGACAGGCGCCGCCAACTGGGCTGGGGCGCGGTGGCTTGACCCAAGAGCGCCGCGGGCGGCACCAAATGCGCGCCGCCCGCAGTCTGACCTATAGATCAGACGTCAGAGATATAATCCGCCGAGACATAGCCCTGCACCTCTGGCGCATCGGCCAAGGACACCCGACACCAAAGCTGGCCAATCTCGGTCACGCAATCGCGGCGGTTCAAGATGGTGCCATCGGGCAGCCCCATGATGACCCCAAAATCAAGTCCCGGCCCAGACCGCAGCTTCAAAAGCTCATCCGGTCCGGTGCGGTGGACCATCACCTGATCGGCGGCGATGCCTGCGCAACCTGCGACGAAGATAAGGGTGGAAACTGCTGCGAATGTAATCCTGCGCATGATCTGCCTCTCTTTTGTTTTCTCACGTCATAGATCGAAAACCAGGCTGATCCTAGCCGCCTTATCCTGCCGGCTCTTTGCACTGCTCCAAGGCGCGCTTCAAAGAATGCTCGTCATAGGGTTTCATCAAGCTGACATAGCGCGCGGGCTCGGCCTCGCCTTCGGCATATTCTCGCGGATCGGCCCCCGAGGCGATGATGACCGTGATCTCGGGTCGCAGTTGCGTGACGTGCTGCACCAGATCCATGCCAGAGCCGTCGGGCAGGCCGAGATCGGTGAACATGATGTCGAACCGCTCGGCCTCAAGGCTGCGTTCGGCGGCGGCGACGCTGTCGGCTTCGGTCACGGCATAGCCCAGATCGGCAAGCATATCCGCGGTCGCCATGCTGATCAGCGCGTCATCTTCGACCAGCAAGACCTTGAGCGCGTCATCAGGGGCGCTGTGCGCGTCATCCTGCGCCACGTGGGCGGCATCGGTGCTGGATTGGCGAGAGAGAATCTCATGAATTTTCAGCGCCAGCCGCTCGCGGGTGTAGGGCTTGCTCAGCAGGTCGACCCCTTCGTCCAGCCGCCCGGCGTGGACAATCGCGTTTTGGGTATAGCCCGAGGTAAAGAGCACGCCGACATTCGGCAGATGCGCCTTGGTCTCGCGGGCAAGCTCGGGGCTGCGGATTTTGCCGGGCATGACCACATCGGTGAACAGCAGGTTGATCTTCACCCCGCTTTTGACGATTGCCAACGCGCTATCGGCATTCTCGGCGGTGAGCACGCCATAGCCAAGATCGCGCAGCTGATCGACGGCGGTTTCGCGCACGGCGGCGTCGTCTTCGACCACAAGGATCACCTCACCGCTGCCGGTGGGCGTTTCGGTTGCGGCAGGCAGCGGGGCGCTTTCTTCCTGGCGCTGCGTGCGCGGCAGATAGACCCGCACGGTCGTGCCTTGGTTCTCTTCGCTGTAGAGTTTGATATGCCCGCCGGACTGTTTGATGAAGCCGTAAACCATGCTGAGGCCAAGCCCCGTGCCTTCGCCCGTGTCTTTGGTGGTGAAGAAGGGATCAAAGACCTTTTCCATGATCTCCGGTGCGATGCCTGCGCCGGTATCGGTGATCGCCAGCATGACATATTGGCCGGGGGCCACATTCGGGTGACTTTGGGCATAGGCGTCGTCAAGGGCGGCGTTGCCCACTTCGATTGTCAGCTTGCCATGGTGGGCCATCGCGTCGCGCGCGTTGATCGCAAGGTTCAGGATCACGTTTTCCAACTGCGCCGGATCGACAAGACAGTTCCACAGCCCGCCCGAGATCACCGTTTCGACCTCGATCCCTTCGCCAAGGGTGCGGCGCAACATGTCGTCCATGCCCCGCACCAATCGGCCAAGGTTTTGCGGCTTCGGCTCCAAGGGTTGCTGCCGACCAAAGGCGAGCAGCTGCGCGGTCAGCTTTGCGCCGCGCGACACACCCGCCATGGCGTTGTCGACAAACCGCCGCTTGGCGTCGACCTCGGCCAGTTCCTTTGACAAAAGCTGAAGGTTGCTGCCCACCACCTGAAGCAGGTTGTTGAAATCATGCGCGATGCCGCCAGTGAGTTGGCCCACGGCTTCCATCTTTTGCGCCTGTACCAACTGCGCCTCAAGCCGGTCCCGTTCGGCCATGGCCTCTTCGACCTTGGTTTTCAGCGCGTTGTTGAACTCAATTTCGGCATTGCGTGCGCGCAGTTCCTCGCGCAGGTCGCGGACCTCGATCACGGTGCCCACGGTTTTGCCGGTCTCATCCTTCATCGGCGAGGCGGTGAAGCCCACGGGATAGAAACTGCCGTCCTTATGGACAAAGGTTTCCTCACCCTGCGTCTGGTGGTTTTCCGGAAAAGCGCGGTCGATGGCGCAGTCTTCGATCGGGAAATGCCGCCCGTCGGGGTGGGTGTGGTGGATCACATCATGCAGCGGTCTTTTGACGGTTTCCTCGAATTTATAGCCGGTCAACTCTTCGGCTGCGCGGTTCATAAAGACGCATTGCTGTTTGTCGTCCATCATGAAGATGGCCATCGTAGTGTTGCTCAGGATCGCGTCCAGCCGGGCCGAGACTTTGGTCAGCGCCGCGTTGGTCTCTTTCTGTTTGGTGATGTCCTGAATGGCCGCATAAAGGACCTTTTCGCCTTCGGTTGAGATCAGCTGCAAATGGGTCAGAACGCAATACCGCGAGCCGTCCTTGCGCTGGTGGACCGTCTCATATTCAATCGTTGTCGTCTTGCCGTTGACCAGCGGCTCAACGAGGTCCAGAAACGCCTCGCGCGACAGTTCGGGCTTGATGTCCCACGCCGCCATGCCGCGCAGCTCTTCCATCGAATAGCCAAGGTTCTCCCGCGCGCCGCGATTGGCGAGGGTGAAGGTAAAGTCTTCGACTGAAAACAGGTAAACTTCGCTTGCCGCGTCTTCTACGATCTGCCCAAGGCGATCACTCGCCAATCTCAATGCTTCTTGCACCATTTTCCTCAAGCTTGTCGGTCGCTGGACCCGGCTAAATTCGACCTGCAAGTTGCAGGGTATTTGTAACCTAGTCTTATGAAGCGGCAAGACGAGCGCAAAAAGCACATTCTTTCAAGGGGCGGGTTTTCGCGCAGAAAAACGCGGGCCAGCACCCGCCAAGCTGGCGGATGCCGTAGAGGATGAGAGGCTACGCGACGCGATGGCCCATGGCGTAGACCGACCGCAGGATCGGCGCGTCTTTCATCACCTCGAACAGGATCAGATCAGCCCGCGCGCCCAAGGCGATCTCGCCCCGGTCGGTCAGGGCTACGTGATGCGCGGGCGTGCGAGTGACGGTCGCCAGCCCCCGCGCCATATCGCCCCATAGATTGCCCAGTTGCACCGCCCCCAGCAGCAGGGCCGCGGGGACATAATCCGACGACAGGATGTCCAGCAAGTCCAGTTCCGCCAATTCCTTTGCCGCCACATTGCCCGAATGCGACCCGCCGCGCACGAGGTTCGGCGCGCCCATGATCGTTGCGATGTCTTGGGCGTGACAGGCCTCTGCCGCCGCGCGGGTGGTGGGGAATTCGGCCAAGCGCACGCCATGAGCGTGGCTGGTCGCGACCTGCTCGGCCGTGGTGTCATCATGGCTGGCCAGCGCCGCGCCATAGCGCGCCGCCGCCGCCACCGCTGCCGCCTCATGTTTCGCGCCCAGCCGTTCTTGCAGCCCATGCAGGAAGGTGACGTAATCGCCGAAATCCTCACGGGGCAGACCGTTCTTGCCGCAGACGTAATCCTCGAACTTTTGCACATCGCGGAATTGCCGCTGGCCCGGCGTGTGATCCATCAGGCTAACGATGCCGACTTTGTCGTCGGGGCCAAACTCGGCCAGTTCTTCCACCAGCGTTTCCGAACAGATCTCGGCCCGCAGGTGGATATGGTGGCTGATCGCCAGCGCCCCGCTGTCGCGCATCGTCAGGATTTCATCGGCCATGTCGCGGGCGTATTTCCCGTAGCGTTTGCGCCTTTCGTCCGACAGGATCGACCCCACCCGGATCGCGTCGAAAACCGTGGTGATCCCGGTGCCCGCCAACTCGCGGTCATGGGCGATGATCGCCGCGCGGTGCGGCCAGTCGACCTTGGGGCGCGGCTTCATGTGGCGCTCAAGGTTGTCGGTGTGGAGTTCGACCAGCCCGGGGGCGAGGTAGCCGCCCTCGCAATCGACCGCTCCTTTGGGCAGGGCGGTGCCTTCCGCGATATCGGCGATCACCCCGTCACGCAGCACCACGCTGCCGGGGATCACCGCATCGGGCAGGATGATTTTGGCATTGGCGAGAATGGTTTCTTTTGTCATGTGAACGTCACGCTTGTTGCGCATCCATGGATGCAGGGAGAAGATGAATGAAGTTCGACCGCTACGCGATCTATTACACGCCGCAGGGCAGTTTGGCCGAGGCTGGGGCCGCTTGGCTGGGCTGGGATGTGGCGCGCGGGCAGGCCGTGGCGCATCCTGAAGTGGCCGCGCTGGACGTGGCCGCCCTGACCGAAACACCGCGCAAATACGGGCTGCATGCGACGATCAAGCCGCCTTTCGTTTTGGCCGAGGGGGCTACGGCTGACGGCCTGCAATCCGCGTTCGAGACATCGTGCACGCAGCTTGCCCCCGTCACGCTGGATGGTCTCAGCCTGACCCCGCTGGGCCGCTTTCTGGCGCTGACGCCTGAGGGGGGCACCGCCGCGCTCAACGCCATGGCCGCCGAGGTGGTGCGCGGCCTCGACACGTTCCGCGCGCCTCCTTCCGAAGCCGATCTGGCCCGCCGCCGCCAAGCCAACTTGACGCCTGCACAAGAGGCGAACCTCACCAAATGGGGCTATCCTTACGTGATGGAGGCGTTCCGCTTTCACATCACCCTGACCGGCAAGCTGCCCAAGGGCGATCTGCCGCAGGTCACCGCAGCGCTGGCCCCCTATATCACGCCGCATCTGCCGCAGCCCTTTATTCTGGACAGCCTGACGCTGGTGGGGCAGGCCGAAGACGGTATGTTCCACGAGGTTCACCGCGCCGCCCTCTCGGGATAGAGCGCCGCCAGCGCCTGCGCCACGGTCTGCTTGAGCGGGCCGGAGTTGTCGATCTCTATCGCCGCGATATGGTCGGGCAGGGCGCGGTCGGCCCGGGCTAGCCGTGCGGTGATTTCTGCTTCGGTTTCGCGCCCACGGCCCCGCAGCCGGTCCGCCAATACATCGGGCGAAGCGGTCAGCGACAGCACTTCGAACCGCGCAAACCGCATTTTGGCCTCGGTCAGCATGCTGCGAGAGAGGTTCGCCAGCACGTCGCGCCCCTCGGCCAGCGCCATTTCAACCGCGATGGGAATGCCATAACGTAGCCCATGCGCGGCCCAACTCAAGGCAAAGGCGCCCTCCGCTTCGAGCCGCAGAAACGCCGCCTCGCTGATCCCGTCGAAATCCTCGCCCCCGGCCTCACCGGGCCGGGTGATGGCGCGGCGGGCGAGGAAAAGGTCGGGCAGGGTTTCGGCCAGTCCTTCCATCACGCTGTCCTTGCCCACACCCGACGGGCCAACCACCGCGATAAAGCGCCCGCTCATGCGGCCAATCCGGGGGTGAAACGGGTCACATCCACCTCGCGGTCGCAGATTTGGTCGCGGGCGGCCTCATCATGGAAGATGCCCAAGATCGCCGTGCCGCGGGCCTTGGCTTCTTCGATCAGCGCCAGCACCGTAGCGCGGTTGGTGGCATCAAGGCTCGCCGTCGGCTCATCCAGCAGCAAGACGGGGTAGGGGTGCGCAAAGCCGCGCGCGATGTTCACGCGCTGCTGCTCCCCGCCGGAAAAGGTCGTGGGGCTGAGCTGCCAGAGGCGTTCGTGGATGTTGAGCTGCGCCAGCAGTTCTCCGGCCCGCGTCCGTGCGTCGGCTTCGCTGCTGCCCACCGCCCGGAGCGGCTCGGCCACCACATCAAGCGTCGCCACCCGTGGCACGACGCGCAGGAACTGGCTGACATAGCCCAGCACATGGCGGCGTAACTCCAGTATCTCGCGCGGGGCGGCTTGGGCGACATCCAGATCGCCCACCATGACCCGGCCCGAGGCGGTCAGGTAGTTGCCATAGATCATCCGCATCAGCGTCGATTTCCCGGCCCCCGACGCTCCGGTCAGCGCCACGCATTCGCCGCGTGCCACGGTCAATTCACCGCCACGCATCACCGGGATCACCGCCGCACCTTGGTTGTGCAGGGTGAAGGATTTGCTTACATTTTCCACGCGTATCATGGGTTTAACCTTGTTTAACCTATTGTTAACGTTTGTCCTTTGTTTCGCGTGCGAAACATTTCCCTGCACCGTCAAACCTGTAGCACGCTAGAGACCAAAAGCTGCGTATAGCCATGCTGCGGGTCGTCCAAGACTTGATCCGTCAGCCCGGTTTCCACCACATGGCCGTCCTTCATCACCATCAGCCGATCTGCCAGCAGCCGCACCACCGCCAGATCATGGGTCACGATGATCGCGCTCAGCCCCATCTCGCGCACAAGCCCGCGCAGCAGGTCGAGCAGCCGCGCTTGCACGCTCACGTCCAGCCCGCCGGTGGGTTCGTCCATGAATACCAATCGTGGCCCGGTCACGAGGTTGCGGGCAATCTGTAAGCGCTGCTGCATCCCGCCAGAGAAGGCCGAAGGCCGGTCGTCGATCCGGTCTTCGTTGATCTCCACCCGGCCCAGCCAATCGGTGGCGCTGGCGCGGATGTCGCCGTAATGCCGTGCGCCAACGGCCATCAGCCGCTCGCCCACATTGCCGCCTGCGCTGACGTTCATGCGCAGCCCGTCGCGAGCGTGTTGGTGGACAAAGGCCCAATCTGTGCGCGACAGCATCCGGCGCTCCGGCTCGCTCATCGTCACCGTGTCGCGCAGGCCATCGGCGCGGGTGTCGAAACGCACCGCCCCGCGATCCGGGGTCAGATGCCCCGCCAGCGTGTTCAGCAGCGTCGACTTGCCCGAGCCGCTTTCCCCGACGATGCCCATCACCTCACCGGGGTAGAGGTCAAAGCTGACATCAGTGCAGCCGATCCGCGCGCCATAGAATTTCGCGATGTTTTCAACTTGCAGCAAAGGAGTCATGCCATGCCCTCCAAGGTAGGTGCCGCATCCGCGCCGCGATGCCCGGCGGCCTGACGGGCCGCGCAATAATCGGTGTCGGAGCACATGAACAAACGCCCGCCTGCGTCATCGACGATCAACTCATCCAGATAGCTGTCCTCGGCCCCGCAAAGGCCGCAGGGGTGGTCTGCCTTGCTGGCCTCAAAGGGGTGGTCCTCGAAATCCAGCGACACGACCTGCGTATAGGGTGGCAACGCATAGATCCGCTGCTCGCGCCCTGCGCCGAAGAGTTGAACCGCGGCCATTTCCAGTTTCGGATTGTCGAATTTCGGGATCGGCGAGGGGTCCATCACATAGCGCCCCTCGACCTTGACCGGATAGGCATAGGCCGTGGCAATCGCACCATGCTGGGCGATATCTTCGTAGAGTTTCACATGCATCAGCCCGTATTCCTCCAGCTCGTGCATTTTGCGGGTCTCTACTTCCGAAGGTTCAAGAAAACGCAGCGGTTCGGGGATCGGCACCTGATAGACCAACACCTGATCCTCGCGCAGCGCGGCTTCGGGGATGCGGTGGCGGGTTTGGATGACGCTGGCCTCGGTCGTGGCCTCGGTCACCGCAACGCCAGCCGTCTTTTGAAAAAAGCGGCGGATTGAGACGGCGTTGGTCGTGTCGTCCGCCCCTTGGTCGATCACCTTGAAGGTATCCTCGGGCGTCAGCACGGCGGCGGAGACCTGCACCCCTCCGGTGCCCCAACCGTAAGGCATTGGCATCTCGCGGCTGGCAAAGGGCACCTGATAGCCGGGGATCGCCAACCCTTTCAGGATCGCGCGGCGGATCATCCGTTTGGTCTGCTCGTCCAGATAGGCAAAATTGTAGTCGTTCATGCCCCGGTCCTCATGCCTGTCTTGGTCACTCTGTGTCATGGCAGGGCTCATTCTGCGGCCTCCCGGGGCGCGTCTTGGGACGCCGCTGTCGCCTCGCGGCGCAGCTTGCGGATCAGTTCAAGCTCGGATTGGAAATCGACATAATGGGGCAGTTTAATATGCTCCAAGAACCCCGTCGCTTGGATGTTGTCGGCGTGATAGAGCACGAATTCCGCGTCCTGCGCAGGCGCGCCGAGGTTGTCTTCCCCCAACTCCTCCCAACGCAGGGCCCGGTCCACCAGCGCCATGGAGATCGCCTTGCGCTCAGACATGCCGAAGACCAGCCCATAGCCGCGGGTGAACTGCGGCGGCTCGGTCTTGGAGCCTGCAAATTGGTTCACCGTCTCACATTCGGTCAGCTCAACTTCGCCGATCTCGATGGCGAAACCCAGTTCGGGGATGTCCATCTCGACCGCCACTTTGCCGATGCGCAGTTCCGCGACGAAGGCGTGGTTGCGCGCATAGCCGCGCTGCGTGGAGTAGGCCATGCCAAGCACGAAACCTTCGTCGCCGCGGGTCAGCGCTTGCAGCCGCAGGTCGCGGGTGGCGGGCAGTTCCAGCGGCTCGCGGGTCAGATCGCGCGGCGGGGTGCTGGTATCCGTGTCGCGCTGCATCAGCCCTTCGCGGTCGAGGAATTCCATGATGTGCGGCGTGTCTTTAGAAGGCTCGGCATCGGCCACTTCGGGCGCGGACGGCACCTCACCATCGGCGGCCAGTTTGAAATCAAGCAGCCGGTGCGTGTAGTCGAAGGTCGGCCCCAAAATCTGCCCGCCCGGCGCATCCTTGAAGGTGGCCGAGACGCGGCGGTCGCAGGCCATGGTGCCGGTGTCCATCGGGCGCGAGGCCCCGAAACGCGGCAGGGTGGTGCGATAGGCGCGGATCAAAAACACCGCTTCGATCAGATCGCCCCGCGCCTGTTTGATCGCCAGCGCGGCGAGGTCAGGGTCATAGAGCGAGCCTTCGGCCATCACCCGGTTCACCGCCAGCGTCATCTGCTCGCGAATTTGCGCGACGCTCAGTTCCGGCACGCTTGCGTCGCCGCGCCGTTCTTCGGCAAGCCATGCGTGAGCGTTGTCAATCGCCCGCTCGCCGCCTTTTACCGCTACATACATCAGGACACCTTTGTGCTTCGGGGCAGCGCCGCCAGACGGTCGCCGCAGGTGAAAATGAAATCCAAACCGCGCGGGAAGAGCGCCGCGTTTTGCTGGAAGGCGGCGCGTTCGGGCAGCGACAGCGCGGTGCGGTCTCTGATGCCGGGGCCGGTGAGGGTTGCGCCTTTGGCCTGTAGATCATCCACCTCGACGATCAGCGTTGCGGAACGGTCGGGGTAGGCGGCGGTCCCGAGGGGGAAGTCGCCGCGCGGCAGGTCGTCCCAAGCGCCTAAGGCGAAGTGCGCCGCATTGGCCGGGGCGAAGGGCGCGCCGGTGTGGAAGGTAATCCAGTCGCGCACTTCGGGCCGGTCAAAGCCGGGCGCGAGGTAGAGCGGCGTTTCGGGGTCGCAGAGTGTCAGCAAGACGACCCCGGCGGCGGTGGACAGGCCCGCAGGCGGTTCGGCCCCGGTCACGCTGTTGATCTCACCCGGTTTGGCCATGGCGTTCATCACCGCGCGAAAGGCGAAAGCGGCGTCTTTCGGCGCGTCGCGAAACCCGCCTGTCAGCGATAGGGTCTGCATCAGTCTTCTCCTCTGACCATGGTGAAAAAATCGACCTTGGTGGCGGCGGCTTTGGCGGCGCGGCGGGCGCGGCGTTGGCCCTCGATCTCGGCCAGTGGGTCGAGCAGTTTGCTGCGGACCTCATCGGCGGCATCACTTTGCATCAGGGCATCAACGAGGGCGGCTTGCAGCGCCTTGTCGCGGCTGCGGCCTTGGATATAGGCGTGGCCGTCAGGCCCATCCGCAAGCCGCACCGAACAGCGCGTGACCGACATTTCGCCCATGTTAAAGGCATCGCCCAGAGCGCCCATCCGGCCCCGCAGCATGACGCCACCGATCTCGGGCGCGCGGAGCAGGTCATGGGCTGGAACCGCGCCGTAGCGCGCCCAGAGCCGGGCCAGATCAGCGGCCTCGGCCCGCGCGAGCAGGCCCATCCAAGCCTGCCGATCGCGGGTCTTTTCTTTGATTTCAACCGTCATCTAGACACCTTGTGCATTTGTCTAATTTACTATACAACTATACAAGTATTAGCCGCTGGCCTCCCGCTGGCGCAAGCATGGATATGTGAAACTTCTGCGACATGGCCCGAACTGCGATCTGGAAAACCATCACCGCCACGCTCACCCATGACATCGCCACGGGGAAATACGCCCCCGGCGATCGGCTCCCGACCGAGGCGCAATTGGCGGCGCGTTTCGGGGTCAACCGCCATACGGTGCGCCGGGCGATCAGCGACATGAACGAGAGCGGGCTGACCTACAGCCGTCGCGGAGCGGGGGTCTTCGTGGCGCAGCGGCCCACGGATTACCCCATCGGCAAGAGGGTGCGGTTCCACCAGAACCTTGCTGCGGCGGGGCGGGTGCCAGCGAAGGAGATTTTGACGTTGGAGACGCGCGCAGCCTCAGCTCATGAGGCCGAGCAGCTTGGGCTGGAGGGTGAGGCGCTCGTGCATGTCTATGAGGGGCTGTCGCTGGCCGATGACCAGCCCATCGCGATTTTCCGCAGCCTGTTTCCTGCCGCGCGGTTCCCTGATCTGTTAAAAGCGCTTGAGACCAGCCGCTCGGTCACCTCGGCCTTGGCGCAGGGCGGGGTGGCAGATTACACCCGCGCCTCGACCCGGCTGACGGCGAAACTGGCCAATGCCACGCAGGCGCTGCATTTGCGGCTGACCGAAGGCGCGCCGATCTTGCGGTCTGCCGGGATCAACGTGGACCCGGAGGGTGTGCCGGTGGAATATGGGGTGACATGGTTCGCCGGGGACCGCGTGACGCTGACGCTGAACCCCGGCGATTGATGCGCGGCCTTAGTGACCCGCCTCGGTGCCCGCTATCAGCTTGCGGCGCAGCCAGCCCGAGAAGCTGTCCATCGCGATAACCATCAGGATGATCAGCACGATGTAATAGCTGACCTCCTCCCAATCCTTTTGAGTGATGATCGCTTGGGTCAGCAAAAGGCCGATCCCGCCCCCGGTGATCGCGCCGATGATGGTGGCAGAGCGGGTGTTGGACTCCAGATAATAGAGCATTTGGCTCAGCAGTACCGGGGTGATCTGTGGGATGACGCCAAAGCGGTAGCGTTGCACAGGTGCTGCCCCGGTGGAGGCGATGCCCTCGATCTGCTTGTCGTCCACATTCTCCAGCGCTTCGGAAAAGATTTTGCCGAAGGTGCCGGTATCGGTCAGCAGGATCGCCAGCGAGCCGGTCAGCGGGCCGGGGCCAAAGGCACGGGAGAGAACGATGGTCCAGATCAGCCCGTCGACACCGCGCAGGAAGTCAAAGAGCCGTCGCGCGGCGAAGCGCAGGCCGCCCAGAGGGGTGAAGTTCTTGGCCGCGAGGAACCCCAACGGCAGGGCAATCATCGCCGCGCCAAAGGTACCGAGAAAGGCCATCAGGACCGTCTCGACCAGCGCCCATGCCACATCGCCATGACGCCACATTTTGTTGGTCCAAAAATCCTGCCAGATCGCGCCGTATTCACCACTGCGCAGCAGCTCTAGCGGGGACATGCCGTGATAGGGGCTGTCGAGCGTGAAGAAGAACAGCTCCCACCCATTGAAATAGCGGAAAACCTCGGCCCGGTTGCGGGTGATCGTCAGGCGGCCTGCCTCCGTGGTTATGGCAAGGCGGTTTTTCGAGGCGTTGATCCAGTCAGGCAGGGGGCCGTCGGGCAGGGTTGCGTTGACGCCGCTGCGGCCCGGTGTGGCGGTGATCAGCCCGTAGCCCGGCACGTCATAGCGCACCTCTGGCCCCAGTTCGACGGTATGGCCGTTGCCCAGCTCGACGATAGAAGTCTCGCCTAAGGTGACCCAATCGGGGGCGGTGCCCGGCGCATAGCGGCCCTTGCGTTCGCCTTCGATGGCGATCTCCATCTCGCCATTGCGATTGTCGCGGGCGACATGGGTTTTGTAGCTGTAACTGTCGGCGACCAGCGTCTTCATGTTCGACACATTGATGCGATCGCCCAGCCCCGCCACGTCGAAGGCAAAGAAGACGTAGGTGAGATACACGAGGATCAGCACCGGAGCGGCAAGGCTCGCCATGCGCTTGCGGCGAAAGCTGCGGCTGGCGACCTGCTGCGCGGGGAGGGTGGAAGCGGTAAGGTCGGTCACAGGATGGCTCCCTTGTCCTTATAGGCGCGGCCATGGGTCAGCCGGTTACGGAAATGGCTTGAGACTTGGTCGACGATGATGATGGTGCCGAAGAGCAGCAGAAAGATCGCGGCTGCCTCATCGAATTTGCCTTGGCCCCAAGACATCGTGTTGCGCAGGTCATAGCCGATGCCGCCTGCGCCCACGAAGCCGAGGATGGCCGATGCGCGGATGTTCACCTCGAACCGCAGCAGCGCGTAGGAGAGGTAGTTGGGCGCGACCTGCGGCACGACGCCCAGCACCATGCGTTGCAGCCAGCCCGCCCCGACAGAGGCAAGGCCGTCGACGGGTTTGAGGGAGGCGTTCTCGTTCACCTCGGAAAAAAGTTTGCCAAGCGCGCCCACGGTATGCAGCGCGATGGCGATCATCGCAGGCACCGGGCCGCCGCCGAGCAGGAAGATCAGCACGAGGGCGACGACGATCTCAGGCACAGCGCGCAGCACGTCCAACAAACGGCGCAGGGGGCCGACGAGCCATGGGGCGGGGGCAAGGCCACGGGTGGCCAGCAGGGCGGCGAAGAACGCGAAAAGCGCACCGATCAGCGTCGCGGCCCCGGCGATGTTCACCGTCTCGATGAGAGAGGGGAGGTATTTGACGAAATAGCCGGGCAGCAGATGAATGCGCTCCCATGCCTCGCTCAGCACATCGGCGGGGAAATCAAAGACATTGGGCAGCCCGTTCCAGAACCCGCCAGCGTTGCGGGCATTGGCGGTGCCGAAACCGCCGATCAGCAGGGCGATGAAAACGACCAGCAGGATCATATTCATCACCCGCTTTTGTCGGGTATGGGCAAGGTAGTCCGCCGTGATCTGCGGCGCGGTGGTGGTCTGTTGCATCTGTCGTCCCCCTATGACGACAGGCCCCGACAATCGTTGCCGGGACCTGCCAGATGTCTTTTGCCCCTTAGGATCAGTTGGATTTCGCCTTGCGCGCTTCGACGATCGAGACATAGGCGTCATGGGCAATCGGATCGAAGCCAAGGCTCTCGCCCGCAGCCACGCCGTAAGCGCAATCGGCATCCATCTCGTGCAGCTCATCCACCAGTTGGGTCATGGTCGCTTTGACCTCTTCAGGCAGGTTTTTGCGCAGCACGACCGGGCCTTCGGGGATCGGCTTGGAGCGCCAGATTTCCACCAGATCGTTCATGTCGACAAGGCCCGCGTCCACGGCTTTGCGCAGCGCGCCGGAGTTATAGCCGTCTTCCCAATTGCCCTGACCGTCGGCCCATGTCACGCCGCCCGCCACATCACCGTTGTTGACCGCGACGATGGTCTGCTCATGCCCGCCGGTGAATTTCACTTCGCCGAAGTAGTCACCAGATTCCATGGTGGCACCGGTCGTCTGGGGGATTTCGATGGAAGGGATCAGGTAGCCGGAGGTGGAGTTCGGATCGCCAAAGCCAAAGACCTTGCCCTGCATGTCTTCAAGGCTGCCGATACCCGCATCTTTGCGCGCGAAGCCGATGGAGTGGTAGCCGTAGGAGCCATCAAGGTTGATCTTGACCAGCACCGGCTCAACCGCTTCGGGGTCTTGCAGGTGAACGGCGGCATAGGCCGAGGCACCGAGCCATGCCATGTCGAGCGTGCCGCCCAGCAAGCCTTGGATAACGCCGTTATAGTCGGCAGGGGCAAAGAGTTTGGCCGAAACGCCAAGGCGCTCTTCGGTGTAGCCGCGCAGACATTCGTAGGAGTTCATCCGGTCCTGCGCGTTTTCCCCGCCGAGGATGCCGATGCGAAATTCGGTGACATCTGCGGATTGAGCCAGTGCAGCGCCGGTCAGGGCCGTGGTTGCCAGTGCGGCGGCGATGAGCTTCTTCATTTTGTCGTCTCCAGTTTGAAAATATGCCCCTTGGGGCGGGTCGTGTCAGGCTGGCACCTTGTCCAGCGTTTCGATCTCGGTTGAGGTGGCGGCTTCGGAAAAGCTGCTGTCTGCGCCGTAGATTTCGCGGGCCATGCTGGTGGTCAGCTGCTCGGGCGTGCCGTCAAAGACGATCTTGCCGTCGCGCATCCCCACCACGCGGTCGCAGTAGCGGCGCGCGGTATCCAGCGTGTGAAGGTTGGCGATGACCATGCGGCCATCTTCCTCGTGGATGCGGCGCAGCGATT
This sequence comes from Sulfitobacter sp. HI0027, assembly GCF_001634775.1. Lineage (NCBI taxonomy): Bacteria > Pseudomonadati > Pseudomonadota > Alphaproteobacteria > Rhodobacterales > Roseobacteraceae > Sulfitobacter > Sulfitobacter sp. HI0027. Next base: position 92,638 of record NZ_LWER01000183.1, on the reverse strand, counting down.
GCATCACCACCTGTGCGTTCATCGGGTCGAGGCTGGCAATGGGTTCATCGGCCAGAATGATCTGCGGGTCTTGCATCAGGGCGCGGGCGATGGCGACGCGCTGTTGCTGCCCGCCGGAAAGCGCCTCGGCCCGTTTCGGCGCGTGCTGCGCGATGCCCAGACGGTCGAGGATCTCAATCGCGCGGGTGATGTCGGCATCGGGGTAGAGGTTGAAGATGCTGCTCAGCGTCGAGCGGCGGTTGAGCGTGCCGTGCAGCACGTTCGATACCACATCCATCCGCGGGACGAGGTTGAACTGCTGAAAGATCATTGCGCATTCCGCCTGCCAGCCGCGCCGGGCGGCGCCGCGCAGGGCGGTCACATCGCGCCCTTGGAACAGGATCTGCCCCGAAGAGGAATCGGTCAGCCGGTTTAACATCCGCAGCAGCGTGGACTTCCCCGCGCCGGAGCGGCCGATGATCCCGATCATCTGCGGCTTGTCGACCTGCAGGTTGGCGCGGGCTACCGCTGTGTTCGCGCCGAATGTTTTGGTCAGTTCAGAAATGACGAGCATAAGTCCCCCGGGGTTTGCGGGGCGAGCTATCGCAGCGGTGAATGTCACGAATGTTTAAGTTTGACGAAGCTTTTGTAACGCGTGGCTTTTTCGGGAACGGCTGCCCAGGTGTGGGCGTTTGTGCTTGCTTTATAGGCGGTTGGACGGCGCGGCTGCCCCCGCGCGGGGCAGTGCGCAGGTTGGGGAATGTGCGGCGCGAGGGCCAGCCAACTTCAATAAAACAAGGGCCAGCCGAATAGAGCTTGCGGAACAAAGCCCCCGGATTAATGCTTTCTCTTACAGGGCGGTTCGGATAGGGCCGCATTGGGTCAGACCGCGCAGCCTCGCGCGGCGGACCGTACTATCTTTGGCCGGATCACCGGTCGCGCAGTGCCACCCAGCCGCGCCCCCTTCGGTGATACAGGCCCCCGACAAGCATCTAAAGGAGCGCGTTTATGGACGCCCAGATTATCGCATTTTTGATTCTGTTGCCGATCACATTGGTTTTTGTCTACGCAGGCATCCACGAATTCCGGCGCTACAAAAGCGAGGGCAAGGCGAACTATGGGCTGGTTTTCGATGAGGAAAGCGGCACCACCCATGTCAGCGGCATCGCCGAAGACGAAGACCCCTTTGACCCCGACGATTTTGACCCCAACGACTATAACGATCCCGAAGTGAAAACCGACGCGGATGAGCGCAAATCGTGAGCGGTAAGACCCGCAGCGCCGCTTTGCTACTCTGGCTCGCGCTGCCCGCGGGTGCCGACACCTCCGCCGAGATCGTGATCTTGGGGGAGGTGCATGACAACCCCCATGCCCATCTCGAACAGGCCGCCGCGCTGGAGACGCTGCGCCCCGCTGCCGTGGTGTTCGAGATGCTAACTGCCGCGCAGGGGGCAAAAGCCGATGCCGATCGCAGCCAGATCGCGCAGGCTTGGGCGGCAAGTGGTTGGCAGGATTTCGACATCTACGCGCCGATCTTCGATGCTTTGGGCGAGGCGCGGATCATCGGTGCCGCCGCCCCCCGCGAGGCGGTGCGCAGTGTGTATCTTGAGGGCGCAGCCGCGCTTTTCGGGCCGGAAGCGGCGCGCTTTGGCCTTGATCAACCGCTGCCCGACGATCAGCAGGCGGCCCGCATCGAGGTGCAGTTCGCCGCTCATTGCCGGGCCATGCCGCGCGACATGATGGGGGGCATGGTCGCCGTGCAACGCTACCGCGACGCCACATTCGCGCGCGCGGCGCTCGAAGCGCTTGAGACCTATGGCCCGCCCGTGGCCGTGATCACCGGCAACGGCCATGCCCGCACCGATTGGGGCATTCCCGCGCTGATCGCGCAAGCGGCCCCCGAGGTCACGACCCATGCCATCGGCTTTGTCGAAACACAGACAGAGATGCCATTTGACGAGACCCGCCTGATCCCGCCCACCAAGCGCGAAGACCCCTGTAACGCCCTGACCAAGAATTGAAGGACCCGCCCATGTACCTTGCCATGAACCGTTTCACCGTACTGCCCGAGAATGCCGCCGCATTCGAAGAGCTTTGGCTGAACCGCGAAAGCCATCTGAACGAGACGGAGGGGTTCGTGTCCTTCCACATGCTCAAGGGGCCGGAAGAGGAAGGGACGATCCTCTATGCCTCGCACACCATTTGGGAAAGCGAAGCGCATTTTCGGGCGTGGACCACCAGTGACGCCTTCCGCGCAGCGCATGCGCGGGCGGGGCAAACCCGCAAGCTGCACGAAGGCGCGCCACGGTTCGAGGGCTTTCAGACCATTCAGCAAATCGAAGCGGTCTGACGCGGGGCAGGCCGGGCCTTTCTATACTTGACTAAAATAATCGGATTAAGTAGCCGTTGTAAGAGCCCGGTATTTTGGCCGGGGTATGAACGACTTTACGCCGAAACTGTCCAAGCCACCGCGCGTCGGAAGCCCGGATGTCAATGGAAAGGAGCCCGCCCCCGTGAGGACACCCGTGACCACGCCCGAGCCAATGGCCCATGCCCGGCTACAGACTCAATCCAACAACAGCTGGCGCGATATCGCGCTTGGCAGCAACGATACCGCGCCCTGCGACGGCTTTGGCCTTGAGCACCTAATTGATCTGCAACGCGCCCGCCAGATGGGGGACGCAGGATGAGCCTGATGCAAAAGCTGCCCGATCCCTCGCCCGCAGGCCAACCGGTCGAAGACGCCGTGCATGATGCGCGTGCCTTGGTGCCCAATGGCTCGACGGCCAATATCGTGCTGGATGGCCAGACCTATACGCTGCGCATCACGCGGGCAGGGAAATTGATCCTGACGAAGTAGGCCGCGCGGCTGCTCAAGTGCGGCGCGGAACGCCTAAGGCGCGGCTGCGGCTTGCCCTGACGCCACGGCGTCATTACTGACGCGGCATGCCCGAACTCTTCGCCTTCCCTGTCCTTCGCCGCTGACATGCTGGCCCTGCTGAGCCTGTTCTTCGCGGCCCTGCTGGCGGCGACGCTGGTCCCCGCGCAATCCGAAGCGGTGCTTTTAGGGCTGATGTGGTCGGGTGCCCATGCCACGGCGCTGTTGTGGCTTGTGGCGACGCTGGGGAATGTGCTGGGCTCGGTGCTGAACTGGCTGCTCGGGCGCTACCTCAGCCATTTTGCCGATCACCGCTGGTTTCCCTTCTCGGCGCGGCAGATGGCGCGGGCCTCTGGCTGGTATCAACGCTGGGGCTATTGGAGCCTGCTGGCCAGTTGGGTGCCGATCATCGGCGATCCGCTAACCTTGGCCGCGGGCATGATGCGCGAACCGCTCTGGCGCTTCTTGCTGATTGTCACCCTTGCCAAAGGCGGGCGTTATCTGGTGCTGATCCTGCTCGCGCGCGGGGTTCTGTGACGCTCAGAGCGGGGTGATCCCTTCGAGCGGCGGCAGCGGGTTGGGCGTGGTCACAAGGGCCGGACGGCGCTTTTCGTAAAAGGCATTGCCGCCTGCGGTCACCACGTAATGCATGTTGTTGTAATTGGCATTGTACCACGCGGCGTGGAAGAATTTCGCGCGGGTGACCTTGGGGTGCCGCTCACCTTGAAGCACCGCCAGCGCCGTGGCGCGGGCCAATGGGGCCCCGCGGTCACTCATCGGTTTCGTCATCACGCCCGGAGCGAACTGATTGCGCTGGCCGACCACCCCGCAGACCGTATCGGGGAAGGCTTCGGAATGGACGCGGTTCAGCACCACCGTGCCCACGGCGACCATCCCGTCGCGGCTGGAGCGGTTGGATTCGAAATACATCGCCCGCGCCATACACTCCAACTCATCCCCCTGAACCGTGACCACCTCGGTCTGTTTCGCACCGCAGGCGGCGAGCAGGCCAAGGCCAAGCATCAGGGCGGCGGTGCGGATTTTCGGGGGCTGAACGCGCATGGGCGGCCTTTCTGGGTGAGGGGGCAGGTGGCGCGTAATTTTCCAGCAAACGCGGGGCGAGGCAAGACCCGCGCCCGCGCTCAGGCGGTTTCTCTCCGGGCGGGGCGCGCGGGGGCGCTTGGGCTGACGATTGATCTAGTGTAATGCTTGATAAAATAGTCATGAACCCAGCAGGGCCGTTCTTATGAAAGTCACCTACCGGGATGTGAAAACCGACATCCTGTCAAAGATCACCAAGGGCGAATGGCCTCTGGGCAGTCTTGTGCCCAATGAGGTCGATTTGGCCGAGACCTATGGCTGCGCCCGCGCGACGGTCAACCGCGCCATGCGCGAATTGGCCGACGAGGGGTTTATCGAGCGCCGCCGCAAGGCCGGGACACGGGTGCGGATGGCCCCGGTACGGCAGGCGCGCTTCGACATTCCGCTGGTCCGGGCCGAGATCGAAGAGAAGGGCGCTGATTATCGCTATTCGCTGGTGAGCCACGCGGTCGAGCCTGCGCCGGACTGGCTCCGCGCGCGCCTGAAACTGACCGCAGGCAGCGAGGCGCTGCATCTGGTCTGTATGCATTACGCCGATGGCGATCCCTATCAATATGAAGACCGCTGGATCAACCTTGCGACCCTGCCGCAGGCGCGGGAGGAGGATTTCGCAGCGGTGGGGCCGAACGAATGGCTGATCTCGGCGATACCCTTTTCGGATGTGGAAATCAGCCTCTCCGCCGGTTTGGCAGATCAGCGGCTGAGCGAGTATCTCGCCTGCGCCCTGGGTAATCCGGTTTTCACGGTTGAGCGGTCGACATGGTGGGAGGGGCAGGCGGTGACCTATGTGCGGCTGTCCCATCGCCCCGGTCACCGTCTGACGACCCGTTATTGATGTGCCGCCGCCCGAGGGCAGCGGCACATGGCGTTCAAAGGATGCCCGGCAGGTTCAGTCCATGTTCGCGCGCGCAATCGAGCGCCTCGTCATAGCCCGCATCCGCATGGCGCATCACACCCGTCGCCGGATCGTTCCACAGCACCCGTTCGATACGGCGGTCAGCGTCCTCGGATCCGTCACAACAGATCACCATGCCGGAGTGCTGCGAGAATCCCATGCCGACCCCGCCACCGTGGTGCAGCGACACCCAAGTGGCCCCTGAGGCGGTGTTCAAAAGCGCATTCAGCAGCGGCCAATCCGACACAGCGTCAGAACCGTCCCTCATCGCCTCCGTCTCGCGGTTGGGCGAGGCGACGGACCCGCTGTCGAGATGGTCGCGGCCAATCACCACCGGCGCGCTCAGCTCGCCATTTCGGACCATCTCATTGAAGGCCAGCCCCAGCCTGTGGCGCACACCCAGACCCACCCAGCAGATCCGTGCGGGCAGACCTTGGAAGGAAATACGCTCGCGGGCCATGTCGAGCCAGTTGTGCAGGTGCGTAACTTCGGAGAGGATTTCTTTCACCTTGGCATCGGTCTTGTAAATATCCTCCGGATCGCCTGACAGCGCCGCCCAGCGGAACGGCCCCACGCCCCGGCAGAACAGCGGACGAATGTAGGCGGGGACAAAGCCGGGGAAATCAAAGGCGTTGTCTAACCCTTCTTCCAGCGCCATCTGGCGGATGTTGTTGCCATAGTCGACCGTGGGGATGCCCGCGGCATGGAAATCGACCATCGCCTTGACCTGCACCTTCATCGAGGCGCGGGCGGCTTTTTCAACCGCTTTGGGATCGCTCTCGCGTTTCTCGCGCCATTCGCCCATCGTCCAGCCCTGCGGCAGATAGCCGTTTACCGGGTCATGGGCCGAGGTCTGGTCGGTCACGATATCTGGGCGGACCCCGCGTTTCACCAGTTCGGGGAAGACATCGGCGGCATTGCCCAGGAGGGCCACGGATTTCGCCTCGCCCGCTGCGGTCCAGCGGTCGATCATCGCCAGCGCCTCATCAAGGCTGTCGGTCTTTTCGTCGACGTAGCGGGTGCGCAGGCGGAAATCGATGCTGTCGGGGTTGCACTCGACCGCCAGACAGCAGGCCCCGGCCATGACAGCCGCCAAGGGCTGCGCGCCGCCCATGCCGCCAAGCCCGCCGGTGAGGATCCATTTGCCGGTCAGATCGCCGCCATAATGCTGGCGGCCCGCCTCGACAAATGTCTCATAGGTGCCCTGCACGATGCCTTGGGAGCCGATGTAGATCCACGAGCCTGCGGTCATCTGGCCGTACATCGCCAGACCCTTTTTATCGAGCTCGTTGAAGTGGTCCCAATTCGCCCAATGCGGCACGAGGTTGGAGTTGGCGATCAGCACGCGCGGGGCGTCTTTGTGGGTCTTGAATACACCGACAGGCTTGCCCGATTGCACCAGCAGCGTTTGGTCGTCTTCGAGCGCGCGGAGCGAGGCGACGATTTGGTCATAGTCCTTCCACGTCCGTGCCGCACGGCCGATGCCACCATAGACGACCAGCTCATGCGGGTTCTCGGCCACGTCTGGGTGCAGGTTGTTCATCAGCATCCGCAGGGGCGCTTCGGTGAGCCAGCTTTTGGCCGAAAGCTCGGTGCCTGTCGCGGGATAGACGTCACGGGTGTTCTTGCGCGGATCGCTCATGATGTGCCTTTCAGGGTAGGGGCCAGGACGGCCAGAGTTGTCAGGATGTCCGTCAGGTGCCCGCGCAGCCGCGCGGCTTTGTCGGGGTCATAGGGCCAAGGTGGGGCTTCTGTGTCGAGGTAGCTGCTCTGCGCCAGTTCCATCTGGATTGCGTGAAGCCCTTCGGCGGGGCGGCCATAGTGCCGGGTGGTCCAGCCGCCTTTGAAGCGCCCGTTGATGACAGAGGTATAGCCGGGGGCGGCGGCGCAGATATCCGCGACGGCGGCTTCGATCTCAGGCGCGCAGGTGGTGCCGAGGTTCGTGCCGATGTTGAAATCGGGCAAGGGGCCGTCAAAGAGGAAGGGGATCAGCGAGCGGATGGAGTGACAGTCATAGAGGATCGCGACCCCGTGCAGGTCGCGCACGCGGGCCAGTTCCGCCTCGAGCGCCGCGTGATAGGGCGCGTGGAATGCTTGGCGGCGGGCCTCAACTTCGGCTTCGTCGGGCGGGGTGGTCCAAATGTCTTGGCCATCGAAATCCGTCAGCGGCACCAGCCCGGTGGTGTTCTGACCGGGGTAGAGCGATGCGCCCGAAGGGTCGCGGTTGGCGTCGATCACATAGCGGTGGAAGGTCGCGCGCACGGTGGTCGCGCCGGGCAGCAACCCTTGGTAAAGTCGATGAATATGCCAGTCGGTGTCCGCCAGTTCGCGCCCGCGCGGGTTCAGATCGCGGCGCACCGTGTCGGGCAGATCGGTGCCGGTATGCGGCAGGCCAAGCACGATGGGGCTGTCGCCGCGGGTGATCTCTACGGGGGTCACGCGGAAAGCTCCGGCATGTCGAGGGCAGCGGCGCGGGTGATCTCGCCCTCGGCCACCATCCGCGCGGCCCGTTCCAGATCGGGGGCGAGGTAACGGTCCTCATCCAGCGTCGCGACATCCTTGCGCACCCGTGTCACCACCCGCTGCAGGGTCTCGCTGGAGGCCAGCGGCGCGCGGAAGTCGATGCCTTGTGCCGCGCAGAGCAGCTCGACCCCCAAGATACGGTTGAGGTTCTCGATCATCTGCCCCAACCGCCGCGCGCCATGGGCGGCCATGCTAACGTGGTCCTCTTGGTTGGCCGAAGTCGGCGTGCTGTCGGTGACGCAAGGATTGGCGAGGTGTTTGTTCTCGCTCATCAGCGCGGCGGTGGTGACTTCGGCGATCATATAGCCGCTGTTGAGGCCGGGGTTTGGCGTGAGGAAGGGCGGCAGGTTGAAGCTGAGCACCGGGTCCACGATCAACGCCACGCGGCGCTGCGCGATGGCTCCGATTTCGGCCACGGCCAGTGCGATCATATCGGCGGCAAAACCCACCGGTTCGGCATGGAAATTCCCGCCTGAAACGATCAGGTCCGCGCCGACCAGCACCAGCGGGTTGTCGGTGGCGGCGTTGGCTTCGACCTCAAGCGTGCGGGCGGCCATGCGCAGCACATCCATCGCGGCCCCGGTCACCTGCGGCTGGCAGCGGATGCAGTAGGGGTCTTGCACGCGGGCGTCATTCACCACGTGGCTCTCGCGGATTTCCGAGCCGTTGAGCAGGGCACGCATCGTCTCGCCCGCTTCGATCTGGCCGCGATGTCCGCGTAGGGCATGGATCTCCGGTTGTAGGGGCGCGGTGGAGCCCATGATCGCGTCCGTCGACAGGGCCGAGATCACCAACGCCGAGTTTGCCGCCCGCCATGCGTCAAACAGCCCCGCCAGCGCGAAGGCGGTCGAAAACTGCGTGCCGTTGATCAAGGCCAGCCCTTCTTTCGGGCCGAACTCCAGCGGGGTGAGACCAGCGGCGGCCAGTGCTGCGCCGCCCGGCATGACGCGGCCCTCGAACTCCGCCTCGCCGTGGCCCATCATCGCGGCGGCCATATGGGCCAAGGGGGCCAGATCGCCTGAGGCACCGACCGATCCTTGCGCCGGGATCACCGGGGTCACGCCACGCTCCAGCATGGCTTCGATCAGATCGACGACCTCAAGCCGCACGCCTGAGGCGCCGCGCCCAAGGCTCAGCAGTTTGAGCGCCATCAAGAGCCGCGCATGGCCGCGCGGGATCGCCGGGCCGACGCCGCAGCAATGCGACAGGATCAGGTTGCGTTGCAGGGTGGCCGTGTCATCTGAGGCGATCTTGACCGAGGCGAGCTTGCCGAAACCGGTGTTCACGCCGTAGACGGCATCCGCGCCCGCCACCGCTTTGGCAATGCGCGCGTGGGCCAGTTCAATCGCTGGGCGGCAGGCGGGGTCAAGCTTTACCGCGGCCTCTTCGCGGTAGATGCGGGCCAGATCGTCCAAGGTGGCCGCGCCGGGGGTGAGGGTCAGGGTGGTCACGGTTGGCCTCCGAAAATGCGAGAGTGAAGCGGGTTGAAGCCGATGCGATAGGCAAGCTCGGCAGGGTGTTTGATATCCCAAACGGCGAGGTCGGCGCGCAGGCCGGGGCGGATCATGCCGCAGCCGCCCAGCCCAAGCGCGCGGGCGGCGTGCTGCGTGGCGCCGCGCAGCGCCTCTTCGGGGGTCATGCGGAACAGGGTGCAGCCCATGTTGAGCGTCAGCAGCAGGGAGTTCAGCGGCGACGATCCGGGGTTGATATCCGTCGCCAGCGCCATCGGCACTCTGTGTTTGCGCAGCAGGTCAATCGGGGGCGCTTGGGTTTCGCGCAGGGTATAGAACGCACCGGGGAGGATGACGGCAACGGTGCCCGCCTTGGCCATCGCTTTCACGCCGTCCGCGTCGAGGTATTCGATATGATCCGCCGAGAGCGCGCCATAGGAGGCTGCGAGTTTCGCGCCGCCTAAGTTCGACAGTTGCTCGGCATGGAGTTTCACCGGCAGCCCCAATTCCCGCGCTACGTCAAAGACCCGCGCGATCTGGGCAGGCTGAAAGGCGATGCCCTCGCAGAATCCATCGACCGCATCGACCAGCCCCTCGGCATGGGCGGCGCGTAGGGCGGGGATGCAGACTTCGTCGATATAGGCGTCAGCGCGGCCTGCGTATTCGGCTGGCACGGCGTGCGCGCCGAGGAAGGTCGTCCGCACCCGGATCGGGCGCTGCCCGCCCACGGCGCGTGCGGTGCGGAGCATGCGCAGCTCGGTGTCGATATCCAGACCGTAACCGGATTTGATCTCGATCCCCGTGACGCCTTCGGCGATCAACACATCGACGCGGCGCAGGGCATCCGCCAGCAGATCGGCATCACTGGCGGCGCGGGTGGCGGTGACGGTTGAGACGATGCCGCCCCCGGCGCGGGCGACTTCTTCGTAGGTGGCTCCTTCAAGGCGCATCTCAAACTCGCGCGCGCGGTCGCCGCCGTGGACGATATGGGTGTGGCAGTCGATCAGACCGGGGGTGACGAGGCGGTGGCCCAGTGATTCTGTCGGCTGGTGGCGGTAGGCCCGTGGCAGGTCAAGGCGCGGGCCGACCCATGCGATCTGGCTTCCGGCAATCGCAATCGCTGCATTCTCAATCATTCCATAGGGTTCTGCGCCGTCCAAGGTCGCGGCGGTGAGGTCGATCAAAACTCGGTCGTGCTCTTCCATCTCTATCGCCCCCTCCTGAGGTTTTACTTTTCTAACGCGGTTTTAATTGTTATATGTCTATACATAAAAAACCGAAAGGCCGTCAAATGATTTTCGCAAAACACGCAAGACTGCCGCAGGGCTGGGCGCGGGACGTTCGGATTACGGTGGCAAAGGGCCGCATCACGGCGGTGCAGACCGGACAAACGCCGCATCCTGACGACAGCCGCGTCGATACCCTGCTGCCTGCGCTGGCCAACCTGCACAGCCACAGCTTTCAACGCGCCATGGCCGGGATGACCGAGGCGCGCATGGCTGGCAAAGACAGTTTCTGGACGTGGCGCGATCTGATGTATCGCTTCACCGCCCATCTCACGCCCGCGCATATTGAGGCCATCACCGCTTTTGTTTTCCTTGAGATGCAAGAGGCGGGTTTTGCCAGCGTGGGCGAGTTTCATTACCTGCATCACCAGCCCGACGGCACGCCCTATGATGATCTGGGTGAGCTTTCGGCCCGGATCGTGGCGGCGGCGGCGGAGACGGGGATCGGGCTAACGCATTTGCCGGTGCTCTATACCTACGGCGGCGCGGGGCAGGTGCCCTTGCACGCGGGGCAGGCGCGTTTTGGCAATGGGGTGGCGCAGTTCAATGCGCTGGTGGAGCGGGCGAAACGGGCGGTGGATGATCTCCCCCCAGACTGCCGTGTGGGCATCGCGCCGCATTCGCTGCGCGCCACAGCCCCGGCGGAACTGGCCGAGGTGCTGGCCGCGCATCCCGAGGTGTCGACTCATATCCACATCGCCGAACAGCCCAAGGAAGTCGCAGACGTCTCGGACTGGCTCGGCGCGCGGCCGGTAGACTGGTTGCTGGCGAACGCTGAGGTGACCGAGAACTGGTGCCTGATCCATGCGACCCATATGACCGAAGCAGAGACGGCGGCCTTGGCCCGGACCGGCGCGGTGGCGGGGCTCTGCTCGGTGACAGAGGCGAATTTGGGGGATGGGCCGTTCAACGGGCCGGGGTACCTTGCTGCCGGGGGGCGGTTTGGCATTGGGTCGGATTCCAACGTGCTGATCTCATTGACCGAAGAGTTGCGCACTTTGGAGTATTCCCAACGCCTGCGCGATCTGGCGCGCAACGTGATGGTGCCGGGCGAAGGCTCGGTCGGGGAGACGCTGTATACCGGGGCCGCGCGCGGCGGTGCGCAGGCGCTTGGCCGGGGAGCGGGCGAGATTGCAGTGGGCGCATGGGCCGATCTGATGGCGATCGACAGCCAAGACCCGGCACTTTGTGCGCTGCGGCCCGCGCAACTGCTCGACGGTCTGGTCTTTGCCGCGAAGGATCATGTTGTGACGGATCTGTGGTCAGCGGGCCGGCATGCGGTGACGGGCGGGCGGCACCGGCAGCGTGACCGGATCGTGGCGGGCTACCGGCGTGCCATGGCAGAGTTGACGGCGCTTTTGTGAAACCTTCCAGCTTCCGGGAACTTTGCCGCGGCCTGCCGGGTTTGCCCCCTAACAAGGGCCGCGCGCGGCGTGGTGTTGCGCGGCATAGCCCGAAGCCAGCGAAAGGGAGCGGATCATGAGTCCACCAGACACAAATCTGAAAAAGCAGGAAAGCCGTCACAAATGGCCGCTGATCGGAATGGCGATTGTCGTGATCTTTGGCATCGGCATCATTGTCTTTTGGACGGGCGAGGAAGTCGCCACCGCCCCCGGCACCGAAGACGAGGTCATCGTCGACGAGGGCACCGCGATTGAGGGCGATGATACGGCGACCGTGCCTGTCGCACCCGATTGACCCCCAGCCAACTGCGTTGACCGCCAAGACCCGGAAGCCTTTGCTTCCGGGTTTTTTGTTGTTTGCCTTGGTCGCGCGGGCGGGCCATCTTGCACCGGTAACAAGGGAATTGGGGCAGACATATGTGGTATCTTGTAGGGGACATTGGCGGCACCAACCTGCGGCTTGCGGCGGTGGACCCGGCAGGCGCGGTGGTGCGGCGCTGCACGCATCGCACCGATGGGCTGACCACATTGCCAGACGCCTGTGCGGCGCTTTGTAGCGAGATGCGCGGCGCGCCCGAGGGGGTCGCGATGGCGGTGGCCGGGGTGGTTGTCGACGGGCAGGTGCGCATGACCAACGCCGCGCGCAGCATCTCGCGCGATGATCTGGCCCGGGCCTGCGATGTGGCGCCCGGCAAGGTACTGCTGCTCAATGATTTCGAGGCGGCGGCCTGGTCCTTGGCCACGCTGGACGCGGCAAAGGTGAGCTTTCTTCAGGGCGGCCCTGCGCCGCAACCGGGCGCGCGGGTGATTGTCGGGCCGGGAACGGGCTTGGGCGTGGGGTCTTTGGTCTGGCAAGGGGCGCGGCCCACGGCGGTGCCGGGCGAAGGCGGGCATCTGCGGCTGACCCCTCATAGCGCGGAGGAAGTGGCCTATTTTGAAGCCCTGATCGCGCTTTGGCCCGAGGTCCAGATGGGCGACGCGCTTGCGGTAGAGGCCGAGGCGATCCTGTCGGGCACCGGCATCCCCTATTGGTACCGCGCCATCGCAACCGCCCGCGGCGAGGCGGCGCATCTGGAGGGGGCGGCGGCGATCTTTGCCGCGGCCAAGGCTGGGGAGGACACGAGTGCCTGCCGGGCGGTGGTCTTGATGGCGCGATACCTCGGCGGGGTCGCGGGGGACTTGGGTTTGGTCTTGGGCGCGCGCGGTGGGGTTTTCATCACGGGGGGCGTGGCGCAGCAGAACCCTTGGATGTTGGATGAGGCCTTCCTCGCTGCCTTCAACGCGGGCGGGCGGCACAGCAAATGGCGCGCGGCGCTGCCCTTGGGCCTGTGCAATGACCCCGATTTTGGCCTGATGGGTGCGCGCAACTGTCTGTTTGTGCAGCACGATCGCCCCCTGCCGGATTGACAGCAGGCAGCGGGCCGCCATGATCGCCACAGCAGCCGGAGTGCCCTATGTCCAACCTCAATGATCCGAAACGCCAGTTCTTGGCCAACCTGTTCGACACCGCCGTCGCCGCCGCCGATCCGCGGCTGATCTTGAAAGACAGGCTGCCGCCGCCCCCCAAGGGCCGAACGGTGGTGATCGGCGCAGGCAAAGGGGCGGCGCAATTGGCGCAGGCGTTCGAGGCGCTTTGGCCGCATCCCTATGACGGTGTCGTGGTCACCCGCTATGGCTATGGCGCGCCCTGCCAGCGCATCAAGGTGTTGGAGGCCGCCCATCCGGTGCCAGATCAGGCCGGGATCGAGGCCGCCCGCGCCTTGCAGGATGCGCTGCGCGGGCTGGGGCCGGAGGATCAAGTGATCGCGCTAATCTGCGGCGGCGGGTCATCGCTTTTGCCCGCCCCACCCGAGGGGCTGACGCTGGAGGATTTGCAGGCGTTGAATTCCGCGCTTCTGGCCTCAGGTGCACCGATCTCCGTGATGAATGACATCCGCAAGCAGTTTAGCACGGTGAACGGCGGGCGCCTGGCGGAACTGGCCTATCCCGCGCAGGTGGTGAGCCTTGTTGTCTCGGATGTGCCGGGGGATGATCCGGGGGCCGTGGCCTCTGGCCCTACGGTGCCGGGGCGGCGGGCCGCGGCGGAGGTTTTGCAGGAGGTAGCCGCGCGGGGGCTGGAACTGCCGCCCCGTTGCATGGCTTTTCTGCAAGAGGCCGCGCAGCAGCCTGCGCAAGACGCGCCCAGCAAGACGGCCACGCATGTTATTGCCTCTGCGGGTCTGTCCCTCACCGCGGCAGCCAAGGCGGCACAGGCGCGGGGGGTCACCGCATGGATACTGTCGGACGCGATCGAAGGCGAGGCGCGCGAGGTGGCGCTGGTGCATGCCGCGCTCGCCCGGCAGGCGCAAGAGAGTGGTTTCCCGCATCCCGCGCCGCTGGTCCTGCTCTCAGGCGGAGAGACGACGGTCACCCTCCGCCACAAGGGGCGCGGCGGGCGCAACAGTGAATTCGCGCTGTCCTTGGCGCTGGCGCTCGACGGGCAAGAAGGTATTACCGCCTTGGCGGCGGACACCGACGGCATCGACGGGTCAGAGGATAACGCGGGCGCATTCGTCGCGCCGGGCACGGCGGGCGCGATGCGCGCGGCAGGGGTGGACCCACGCCGCGCCTTGCAACACAACGATGCCTACGGTGCGTTTGCGGCGGTAGACGCCCTGTTTCACACCGGCCCCACTGGGACCAATGTGAATGATTTCCGCGCCCTGCTGATCGGCGATCTACCCGAAAGCTGAGCCGGTTCTGGGTCCGCCTAGGTGCGGTCGAAGATAATCACGTTGCGTTTCGCAGCGCCGGTCTTGGTGTCGGCAATCGCCTCGTTGATCTGATCCAGCCGCCAGCGCCCGGAGATCAGGCTGTCGAGTTGCAAGCGGCCCTGAAGGTAAAGGTCAACCATCCACGGGATATCGCGCTGGATCACCACGTCGCCCATTTTGGAGCCGACCATGCCTTGCCCCAAGGCGGCAAGGACCACCGGCTCATAGCTGGCCTCGGCTCCGCTGTGGGGCATGCCGACCATGATCACCCGGCCCCCGGCCGCAAGGTAGCGCGGCGCGGTTTCATAGGCGGGGATCGCCCCCACGGTGACGATCACGGCATCCGCCCCGCGCCCCATGGCCTTGGAGGCCGCGCGCCACGGTTTTTCCTCGGTCGCGAGCACGGTGTCGGTCGCGCCGAATTCGCGGGCGATGGCGAGCTTTTCTTCGGTCATGTCCACCGCCACGATCCGCCGTGCGCCCGCGATGCGCGCCCCTTGGATGGCATTAAGGCCGACCCCGCCCGCGCCGATCACCACCACATCTTGGCCTGCGCGCAGGCCCGCTGCATTGACCACGGCACCCACGCCGGTGATCACGCCGCAGGCGATCAGACAGGCGGCGTCTTTGGGGATGTCATGCGAGATTTTCACGGCCTGCGAGCGATCGACCACCACTTTTTCGGCGAAACCGCCGGTGTTCATGGCTTGAAAAAGCGGCGCCCCCTCTGCGGTCTGAAGCGGCCCTTCGGGCGCCTGCGGTGTTTCGCAGATCGTCGGCTGACCCGAGGCGCAGTTGGGGCAGCTGCCGCAGGCGCGGATCAGGGTGACCACCACGCTGTCGCCCTCGACCAGCCCCTGTACATTCGGCCCCACGGCGCTGACCCGGCCTGCGGCCTCGTGCCCATAGACGGCGGGCAGGGTGCCGCCCCAGCCGCCTTCGGCAAACAGGATGTCGGAATGGCAGATCGCCACGGCATCCAAAGTCACTTCGACCTCGCCCGATTGCGGTGCCTGCAGGCGGATGTCTTCGACGCTCAGCGGGCTGTCAAAGGCATGGCAGACGGCGGCTTTGATGGTTTGCAATGGCCTGTCCCTTTCACTTGGTTTTCGCCAGCCTGACGCGGAAGGGCCGGTGGCGCAAGGCGGGGAATGGGCCTAATGCGGCGAAGTGCCGGTTTGTGACGTGAGGGGAGGGCGGCTGGCAAAGAGCACCAGCCCGCCGAGGGTCAGAAACAGCGCCAGCAGGAAGGGCGCGCCGGGCAGGTAAAGCGCGGTGTCAGGCGCCGTGAAATAGGCAAAGACCGCCGTCATCGTCAGTGGCGAGAGGATCATCGCCAGCGCGGTGGAGGAACTGAGCGCGCCGTGCAGCTCGCCTTGGGCATCGGCGCTGACGCGGGCGGACATGATGCCTTGAAGCGCCGGCGGGATGACCCCGGCAAGGGCGGCAAGCGGGGTCATGATCAGCGCCCAAGTGCCTGAGGTCAGCACGGTCAGCGCAGCAAAGGCGGCAAGGGCAAAGACATGGCCCAAGATCACCGTGGCGCGCGCGCCCAAGCGGCGGATCACGGGTCCGATCAGCGCACCTTGGACAAGGGCCATCAGCACGCCAAAAAGACCCAGCGACAGGCCGATCATCGTAGGGGACCAGCCAAACCGCTCGACCCCGAAATAGGCCCAAACCGCCGGATAGGCGGCAAAACCCACGTGGTAGATAAAATAGACCGCCAGAAGCCTGCCGATCTCGGGCAGGCAGCCAAGGGCACGCAGCGCACCTAGCGGATTGGCCCGTCGCCAGTCAAAGGCGCGGCGCTGCGTCTGGGGCAGGGTTTCGCGCAGCACGGCCCAGCCGAGGGCCGCATTGCCCGCCGCCAGCACCGCTGCCGCCCAAAACGGCGCGCGGGTGCCATATTCGCCCAAGATGCCGCCCATCAGCGGCCCCAGAACAAAGCCCGCGCCAAAGGCCGCGCCGATCAGCCCGAAACGCGCCGCGCGGTCCTGCGCCGGAGAGATGTCGGCCATATAGGCCGAGGCCGTGGCGTGGGTTGCCGCCGTTACACCGCCCACCAGCCGCCCGATCAGCAGCAGCCAGACACTGCCCGCCAGGGCCATGACGCCGTAATCAACCGTCATCACGACCAGCGCCAGCAGCAAGACCGGACGGCGGCCAAAACGGTCGGACAGCCCGCCCAGAACCGGGCCGAAGAGGAATTGCATCGCGGCAAATCCCGTGGCCAGCACGCCGCCCCAAAGGGCCGCATCACTCAGCCCCCCGCCGCGCACTTCGCGGATCAGGTCGGGCATCACGGGCAGGATCAGACCGACGCCCATGGCATCGATCATCACCGTCACAAGGATAAAGATCAGTGGCAGCGGCATTCGGTCAGATCTGGTCCGCGCAGGGGGCGAAGGCAAGGGTGGACGTCGCGATAGGGCGCGAATGCGGCAGGCGTTGCGGGCGCATGGCCCGCTTGCCGCCAGAGACACCTGCCGCCACGCTCAGCCCTGTGCCTTCGGGATATGCCCGACACTGGCAAGAAAATCGTTTAGCGTATCAGCGTATTCCTGCGGCTGCTCCACACAGGGCAGGTGCCCCGCGCGGCGGATCAGTTTAAATTTCGAGGCCGGGATCAGGTCGATCAACTCGCGCACCAGATCGGGCGGGGTGGAGCCGTCTTCCGACCCTGCGATGCCGAGCGCGGGCAGGCGCAGGCCGGAGGTGGGGGTCATGAAATCGCTGTGCGAGATCGCCGCCGAACAGCCCGCATAGCCCGCGTCCGGCTGGCGGGTGAGCATGTTGCGCCAGAGCGCCATTTCCGGCGTGGCGCGGAATTGTGGGGAGAACCAGCGCTCCATCACCGCATCGGCAAGGCTTTCGATGCCGCCCTGTTCCACGGCGCCGATGCGCGTGTCCCAGATGTCGCGGTTGCCGATCTTGGTGGCGGTGTTGCTCAGCACCAGCGCGCGGATCAGGTCGAGCCGTTTCACCGCCTGCCCCTGCGCGATCATGCCGCCGATCGAGAGCCCGACGAAGACGCAGTTGCGCACCTGCAGGTGATCGAGCAGCCGTTCGGTATCGGTAATGAGCGACCCCATCGAATAGGGCGCGGGCGGGCAGGATGAGAGGCCATGGCCGCGTTTATCAAAACGGATGATGCGCAGACCGGGGGCGAGTAGTGGCAGAATGGGATCCCACAGGCGCATATCGGTGCCGAGCGAATTGGCAAAGACCACAGGCGCGCCGTCTTCGGGGCCATCGACGCGGTAGTGAAGTTGGACGTCACCTGTGTCGAATATCTGCATGGGTGGTCTCCTGTGAGCGGCGGTGGTGGTCAGCATATCGCGCGTGGGGCGAAGGTCAAAGGCGGGACAGATCAAAAATGCCCCCTAGGCCGGCGCTGCCCTTGTCTTTACCCCAACGTCTGCAGCGCCCGCGCGAACATATCCGCATCCACATTCCCGCCAGAGATGGTGACGATCACACCGTCGCCCTCAATCTCAGCCCCACGGAACAGTGCCGCCGCCAGCGCCACGGCACCGCCCGGCTCGGCCACGACCTTCAGCCGGTTGAAGGCATGGCCCATCGCCTGCAGCGCCTCGTCGTCGCTCACCACCAGCCCCGGCCCGACAAGCCGTTGCATGATCGGAAAGGTCAGCTCGCCCGGCGCGGGTGTGACGATGGCGTCGCAGATTGATCCCAAGGCGCTCGGGTTCTGCTCGATCTTGCCAGAAGCCAGCGACCGGGCCGCATCGTCAAAGCCTTCCGGCTCTGCCGGGCGCACGCGAAAGCCGGGGGCCTCGGCCTCCAACGCCAAGGCGATGCCCGAGGTCAGGCCACCGCCGCCGCAGCAGACGATGACTTCGGCAGAGTTGATCCCCGCCTCGGCTGCCTGCTGCGCAATCTCCAGCCCCGTGGTGCCTTGGCCCGCGATCACCTGCGGATTGTCGTAAGGTTTGATCAGCGTCAGGCCGCGTTCTTCGGCCAGTTGCGCGCCGATCTCTTCGCGGCTCTCATTCGCGCGGTCATAGAGCACGACCTCGGCCCCATAGGCGCGGGTGTTGGCTATTTTCAGGCGCGGGCTGTCTTTGGGCATGATGATCACGGCGGGGGCACCATGCATTTTCGACGCCAGCGCCACGCCCTGCGCGTGGTTGCCGCTGGAATAGGCGATGACACCCTTCGCCCGCGCGTCAGGATCCAGCGATGACAGCGCCGACCACGCACCGCGAAACTTGAAACTGCCGGTATGTTGCAAGCACTCTGGCTTGACCCAAATGCGACGGCCCGCGATTTCGTCCAGAAAGGGCGAGTTCAACAGGGGCGTGCGGCGCACATGGCCCTCTGCGCGGGCGGCGGCGGCGCGGATCATGTCGATATTCATTGCAGTTGTCCTATCCATTCGTGGAGCGCGGCCCGCGCCTCGGGTTCGTCGAGAAACGGCACATGGCCGCGATCCGGCACTTCGGCCACGATCATATCCGGCCGCCGCGCCTGCATTTGCATCAGCGTTTCGCGGCTGAGCAGGGTCGAATTGGCCCCCCGGATCGCCGCGAGCGGCATGCCCTGGAGCGCGTCGAAAAACGGCCAGAGGTCGGGCGTCGGCTGCCCCGCTGTGGCGATGGCATCGCGCAAATGCGGGTCATAGGTGATTTTCAGCCCGTGTTCGGTCGCCGTGTAATGGCGCTGCACCTCTTCCAGCCAACGGCTTTCCGGCACGCCGCGAAATTCGGGAAAGGCCCGGGCCATGGCGGCGGCGGCCTCTTCATAGGTCTTGGCGGCGGGGTTGCGGCCCAGATAGCCCATGATGAACTCGACGCCCTTGGCGTCAAGCTCGGGCCCGACATCATTCAGCGCCACGCCCAGAAGGTGGTCATGGGCGATCATCGCCAGCCCCATGGCATTGAGCCCGCCGCGCGAGGTGCCGATGATGGCGACCTGCTCCAACTCCAGATGCGCCAGCAGTTCCAGCACGTCGCGGCATTCAACTGGAAGTGTGTAATTCTTCCAATTCTTGTCGAAATCCGAACGCCCTCGGCCCCGGTAATCCATGCGGATCAGGCGGTGATCGGCCAAATGTGGGGCGAGGTAGTCGAAATCCGCGCCGGTGCGGGTGAGGCCCGCAAGGCAGAGGATCGGCAGGCCGGAGCCTTCGTCCGTGTAGTGAAGCGACAGCCCGTCGGAGGTGGTGAACCGCGCCATCAAAGCCCCGCCAATGCAGGGATGCCGCTGAGCTCACGCAGCTGATGCGCCGGTTTCCATGGCAGCTGGTCCACCGGATCGCCGCCCCGGTTTACCCATGCGGTGGTAAAACCATAGCCTGTCGCTGCTGCGGCATCCCAGCCGTTGGAGGAGACGAACAGCACTTCGTTTTTGGCGCAGCCGTAGTGCTGCCCGACAAGATCATAGACCGAAGCGTGCGGTTTGAAGACACCGACACTTTCGACCGAGAGCGACACATCCAAAAGGTCACTGATTCCCGCAGATTGCACCGCCCCGTCCAACATTGCGGGTGAGCCGTTCGACAGGATCGCGGTGTTCAGGCCGCCGTCTTGCAGCGCACGCAGCATGGCGGGAACTTCGGCAAAGGCCTGAAGCTCCCAATAAAGCGCCAACAGGCGCTCGCGCAGGGCAGGGTCGTCAGCGACGCCCATCTTCTCCAACGACCAGTCCAGACCATCTTGGGTGACCTGCCAGAAATCGTCATGCGCCCCGGTCACGGCGCGCAGCCATGAATACTGCAACTGCTTGAGACGCCAGTATTCTGCCAGTTGCGGCCAAGTGTCGGCGATGGCGGCAAAGGCGGGCTCCCGCGCGGCCTCGCGGGCGGCGGCGGCCACGTCGAACAGGGTTCCGTAAGCGTCGAAAACGCAGGTTGTGATGGGCATCTGACAGGCTCTCCCTTTCCGTGTCGCGGCAGAGTGGCACGGGGGCGCAGCGGCGGAAAGGGGCGAATTCCCCAATCGGCCAGGACTGGGGGTTTACTCTCGGGATCACAATCTTCATGCTGTCGCGGAATTTGGAGCACCCGCGCAGATACGCGGCCTCCTTCCCTTTTTCCCCTGACAAATTGGAGACAACAATGGCTGAGGTCAAATCCGGCGACACAGTACAGATTCACTATACCGGCACGCTGCAGGACGGCACCACATTTGATAGCTCTGAGGGTCGTGACCCGTTGGAGTTCGTTGTGGGTTCGGGTCAGATCATCCCCGGCCTCGACAGCGCATTGCCCGGCATGGCCGAAGGCGACAAGAAGGTCGTTCAGGTGCCCAGCGAAGAAGCTTATGGCCCGGTGAACCCTGAGATGCGCCAGTCGGTGCCGCGCGAAGGTATCCCGGCGGATATCCCGCTTGATCCCGGTACGCAGTTGCAGATGCAGACCCCCGAAGGTCAGGCGCTGCCCGTGACCGTGGTGGAAGTAGACGAGACCACCGTGACCCTCGACGCCAACCACCCGCTGGCAGGCAAAGACCTGCAGTTCGACATCGAACTGGTCAAAATCGCCTAAGCGATCTGACACTGCCTGCCGGGGGGATGTCTCTCCGGCGGGCCTACAAGGCGCGATGCGCGTCTTTTTCCCCTCGCACCGCAGCGCGCAGGCGCTTATGCAGGGGGCATGGATACCCCAGATACATTCGAGATTTTCCTTGTCTGCCCGCCCGGGCTTGAGGATTTGCTCTGCGCCGAGGCGCAGGAAAAAGGTTTTGTCGAAGCGCAGGCGCAGCCCGGCGGCGTGACGGTTCAGGGCGGCTGGCCCGAGGTCTGGCGCGCGAACCTAGAGCTGCGCGGCGCGGGCCGGGTGCTAGCGCGGATCGGCGGGTTTATGGCCTTCCATCTGGCGCAGTTGGACAAGCGCTGCCGCAAGTTTCCCTTTGGTGACGTGCTGCGTGCCGATGTGCCGGTGAAGGTGCAGGTGACGTGCAAGGCGTCGAAGATTTACCATGCCGGGGCGGCGCAGCAGCGGGTCGAGACGGCGCTGCGCGAAAGCCATGGGATCACGGTGGATTCCGAGGCAGCACTGGTGCTCAAGGTGCGCATCCATGACAACGCGGTGCAATTCAGCCTCGATACCTCTGGCGAGGCGCTGCACAAACGCGGGCATAAAGAGGCCGTAGGCAAGGCGCCGATGCGCGAGAATATGGCGGCGCTGATGCTGCGGTCTTGCGGCTATGTGCCGGGCGAACCGGTGCTCGACCCGATGTGCGGCTCAGGGACGTTTCTGATCGAAGCGGCGGAGATCGCGGCGGGGGTGAAGCCGGGACGCAGCCGGAGCTTTGCCTTTGAGGACTTGGCGAGTTTTGATGCTGGAGCTTGGGAAGAGATGCTTAGCGGTGGGGCAGTGGCCGAACCTGCGGCGCGGTTCTACGGCTCGGATCGGGACGCAGGCGCGATCCGGATGAGCACGGCCAACGCCGAGCGTGCGGGTGTTGGTGCGTGGTGTCATTTTGCTTGTCATGGGGCAGGGGAAGTGCAGCCCCCCGAGGGATCACCCGGTCTGGTGATCGTGAACCCGCCTTACGGAGGGCGGATCGGGAATAAGAAGCTGCTTTATCCTTTGTATGGGACGCTGGGCGAGACGCTGAAGACGCGGTTCCGCGGTTGGCGTGTGGGGCTGGTAACGTCAGAGCCGCCCTTGGCGCGGGCGACAGGGCTGCCGTGGAAGCCGCAGGGGCCGGCGATTGCGCATGGTGGGATGAAAATTTGGCTCTGGCAGACGGATGTGCTGCGGTAGAACCTACCACCTGAGCACGGAATCAAGCCGCAGGCGCCGGGCCATCGCCTGCCCGTCCCGGCGGGCAGGCGATTTGGTGAGGCTAGGCGCGACTTGGCGAAGTCACGTCACGGCTGAACCATAAAGTGGCAAGGTCCAGCCGTTGCATCGCCGACCCGCGGGCAGGCGATGGCCCTCAGTGCGTGTTTAAAGATGATCCGCCTGCGGCATCCCCAACACGTGGAACCCGCCATCGACGCGAATGATCTCGCCCGTTGTGCAAGCCCCCGCATCAGACGCCAGATAGACCGCCGTGCCACCCACAGCTTCCAGCGTCGCATTGGACCGCAACGGCGCGTTCTGATCCGTGTGCTTATACGTCTTGCGCGCGCCACCGATGGCAGCCCCCGCCAGCGTCTTCATCGGCCCCGGCGAAATCGCGTTCACACGGATCCCCTCAGGCCCCAGATCATTTGCCAGATAGCGCGTGGCGCTTTCCAACGCCGCCTTGGCCACACCCATCACATTGTAGTTCGGCGTCACGCGGTTCGACCCCATGTAGGTCAACGTCATCAACGTGCCGCCATTCTCCACCATCAACGGATGCGCGCGGCGCGCCACGTCGATGAAGGAATAGGCCGAGATGTCCATCGAGTTCTTGAAGTTCGCCCGGCTGGTGTTCAGGAACCGCCCCGTCAACTCGGATTTGTCCGAGAAAGCAATGGCATGCACGACGAAGTCAATCGTCGGCCAGCGCGCGCCCAGCTCATCAAAGGCGCGGTCGAGCGAGGCGTCATCGGTCACATCGACATCGACCATGAAGTCCGACCCGACACTCTGGGTCAGCGGCTCAAGACGCTTGCCAAAGGCTTCGCCCTGATAGGTGAAGGCCAGTTCGGCCCCGGCTTCGGCCATCGCCTTGGCGATGCCCCAAGCGATGGAGCGTTCGTTGGCCACACCCATGATGAGGCCGCGTTTTCCTGCAAGCAATCCTGACATAACGCGCCCTCAGCCTTTGTATTTCGACAGGATCATCGACCCATTGGTGCCACCAAAGCCGAAGGAGTTGGTCATCACGGAATCGAGCCCCGCATTGTCCACCCGCGCCAGCGCGATTTCCGACGGATCAAGCGCCGGATCGAGGTTTTGCACGTTGATCGACCGGGCGATGAAATCGTTGTCGAGCATCAGAAGCGAGAAGATCGCCTCCAAGGCGCCCGCCGCGCCCTGCGCGTGACCGGTCATTGACTTGGTGGAACTCACCGGCGGCGTGCTGCCTTTGCCGAAGACCCGGCGCACCGCTTCGATCTCACCCACGTCGCCGACGGGGGTCGAGGTGCCATGGGCGTTGATGTAGCCCACCTTGCGGCCCTCAGGCAGTGTCTCAAGCGCCAGACGCATCGCGCGCTCGCCGCCTTCACCGCTGGGCGCAACCATGTCGTGGCCGTCGCTGGTGGCGGCATAGCCGGTCACTTCGGCATAGATTTTCGCACCGCGCGCCAGCGCGTGGTCGAGGTCTTCAAGCACGAGCATGCCGCCGCCGCCGGAGATCACGAAACCATCGCGGTCCGCGTCAAAAGCGCGGCTCGCTGTTTCGGGCGCGTCGTTGTATTTGGAGGACATCGCGCCCATCGCGTCAAAGAGGCACGACAGCGTCCAGTCCAACTCTTCGCCGCCACCGGCAAACATCACGTCTTGCTTGCCCAGCATGATCTGCTCGGCCGCGTTGCCGATGCAATGCAGCGAGGTGGAGCAGGCGGAGGTGATGGAATAGTTAATGCCCTTGATCTTAAAGGCGGTCGAGAGGTTCGCGCTGACGGTCGAAGACATGCATTTCGGCACGGCAAAGGGCCCGATGCGCTTGGTCGCCCCGGTGTCTTTCACGATGTTATGCGCGGTGAACATGGCGCTGGTCGACGGCCCGCCAGAGCCTGCCACCAGACCGGTGCGCGGGTTGCTGATCAGGCTTTCGTCCAGACCCGCATCCGCAATCGCTTGGGACATGGCGACATAGGCATAACCCGCGCCCGGCCCCATGAAGCGCAGGGTGCGCTTGTCGATGTGATCGGCCAGATTGATCTTGAGCGTGCCGGCGACGCGGCTGCGGAACCCGTGTTCGGCCATCTCCGGGCTTGCTTCGATCCCGGAGGTGCCGTCCTTCAGCGCGGCAAGCACTTCTTCGGCGTTGTTTCCGATGGATGAGACAATTCCCAACCCTGTGACGACGACGCGGCGCATGGGCAGCACTCCTTTGTTTTATCAGCCCCGGTGTATGACAGCACGGCGGGACGGCGCAAGCGGTTTGCCAAAACCACCTGCGCAGAAGTTGCCGGTCAAGGTTCTGTGATGGAACGCGCAAGGGATGGGCGGTGTTTGCCCAGCGAGACATAGAGGAGAACAGAATGCCCGAGATCAAGACGGTAAACCCCGCCACCGAAGAGGTACTGAGCACCTACAACGTCATGTCAGAAGCCGAGGCGATCCGCGCGGTCGAAGCCACGCATGAGGCCTTTAAGGACTGGCGCAAGCTCTCCCATGATGAGCGCGCGCCCTATCTGAAAAAGATTGCCGAAAAGCTGCGCGATAATAAAGAGGAACTGGCCGAGTTGATGACCCGCGAGGTTGGTAAGCTCTATCAAGACAGCCTTGACGAAGTTGACCTCTGCGCCGCGATCTTCGACTGGACCGCCGATGCGGGCCCGGAAAAGCTCAAGGACGAGACCCGCGAGTTGATGGATGGCAAGAAAAACGGCGTGGTGACCTATCAGCCGATAGGCGTGATCTATTCGGTCCAGCCTTGGAACTTCCCCTTTTACCAGCCGGTCCGCGTTTTGGCGGCAAACCTGATGGCAGGCAATGGTAACGTCCTGAAACATGCCCAGATTTGTACCGGCAGCGCGCTGCGTCTTAAGGAAATTTGCGAAGAAGCGGGCCTGCCGAAAGACCTGTTTAACGTCGTTATCATCGACCATGACACCAGCGACAAGCTGATCGCCCATGATCTGGTGCGCGGCGTGACCATGACAGGCTCTGACAAGGCGGGCAGCCACATTGGGTCGCTGGCGGCAAAGCATCTCAAGAAATCGGTGCTGGAGCTGGGCTCGAACGATGCCTTCATCGTGTTGGATGACGCGGATATCGACACGGCGGTGAAATTCTCTGCTGCTGGTCGGATTTACAACAACGGCCAGACCTGCATCTCGGCGAAGCGCTTTATCGTGACCGACAAAAACTACGATGCCTTCGTGAAAGCTTTTGTCGAGCAGATGAAATCGATCGAGATGGGCGACCCGATGGACAAGAGCACCGGCCTTGGCCCGCTGTCGAGCCAAGAGCAGTTCGAAACCGTGCGCGATCAGGTTAAGGAAAGCGTCGAAAAGGGCTGCGAACTGCTCTGCGGTGGCGAAGTGCCTGATCGTACCGGTGCCTACTATCCATCGACCGTGTTGGGCAATGTGAAGCCCGGCTCGCCCGCCTATGACGATGAAATCTTCGGCCCTGTCGCCTCGGTGATCCGCGCGAAGGACGATGAAGATGCGATGCGCATTGCCAATGACAGCCGCTATGGTCTTGGCGGCGGTATCTTCTCGAAAGACGAAGACCGCGCGTTGGAGTTGGCCCGAGCCGAGTTTGACACCGGGATGATCCGGATCAACGGTTTTGGTTTGGCGGATCCGAACATGCCCTTCGGCGGGGTCAAGAACTCCGGTTATGGACGGGAACATGGCGGTTTTGGCATGAGCGAATTTGTCAACGCCAAGGCGATTTTTCTGCCGTCCTAAATGGCAATGGGCGGGCGGTGCTGCATGCCGCTCGCCGATTTGAACGATAGATTGCAAGAGGTTCTAGATGACTATGAAAGTACTTGTCGCCGGTGCGACCGGCAAAACCGGGCGTTTGCTCGTCAGTGAATTGAAAGACCGAGGAGCCGAGCCCATCGCGCTGGTGCGCGACGGCTCAGACACGTCGGTTTTGCCTGAGGGCACCGAGCAGCGGAAGGGTGATTTGACCAATCTGCAGGCGGGCGTCTGTGATGGCGTCGATGTGGTGGTCTTTGCTGCCGGGTCTGGCGGTAGCACAGGGCCAGAGATGACCGAGAAGGTCGACCGCGAGGGCGCGCAACATCTGGTCGATCTGGCGCGCGAGGCCGATGTTGAGCGTTTCGTCATGCTGAGCTCTGTCGGTGCCGACAATCCGCCGGAGGACAATGAGATGACCCATTACCTGAAGGCGAAGCAGGCAGCAGACGCGCACCTGCAAGCCTCTGGGTTGACCCATTCGATCCTGCGGCCTGTGGCGCTGACCGATGACCCCAAGACCAATGCGATCAATCTCGGCGAAGGTGTCGATCAGAAAGGCAAGGCACATCGCGCTGATGTCGCCGCCGTTTTGGCCGAGGCTGCAGTGACCGGGCGCCACGATGGCAAGGTGCAAGAGATGCAGACGCTCTGAACGGCTTATGCAAACTAAAAGGGGGCCACGCAGGCCCCCTTTTTCAT
This sequence comes from Sulfitobacter sp. HI0027, assembly GCF_001634775.1. NCBI lineage: Bacteria > Pseudomonadati > Pseudomonadota > Alphaproteobacteria > Rhodobacterales > Roseobacteraceae > Sulfitobacter > Sulfitobacter sp. HI0027. The sequence continues at coordinate 66,159 of NZ_LWER01000183.1, read as the reverse complement.
ATCGGAATGTCGCTTTGGCTCAGCTTTCGCTCAGCGCGACTTTCATGTCTTTCACCTGATAGATCACCTCGCCATCGGCTTCGACGATGCCATCGGCCACGCCCATGGTCAGGCGGCGGGTCTGGATCGCCTTGGTGAAATCAATCTTATAGGTCAGCATCTTGCGGTCCGGGCGCACCATGCCGGTCAGCTTCACTTCGCCAACCCCAAGCGCATAGCCGCGGCCCTGCCAGCCACGCCAGCCGAGGTTGAAACCGGTCAACTGCCACAGACCGTCAAGGCCCAGACAGCCGGGCATGATCGGGTTGCCGGGGAAGTGGCATTCGAAAAACCACAGGTCCGGGGTGATGTCGAATTCGGCGGTGATATGGCCTTTGCCATGGGCACCACCGTCGGCCGAGACATCGGTGATCCGGTCCATCATGAGCATCGGCGGGGCGGGAAGCTGTGCGTTCCCGGGGCCGAAAAGCTCACCGCGGGCGCATTTCAGCAGATCTTCCTTGTCGAAACTCGTGGGGTAGTCGGCCATCCTGCGGCTCTCCTGCTGCTCTGTTATAACACCGGCCCCGTTTAGCACCGCGTCACCGAGTGCTGCAAGGGCCGCGCAAGGGCGACTGCGACGATTGGCGCGAGGTTTTCAATTGAAAACCGGGGATTTCATCCTTTATATGGCTCTGAAAGGCAGGAAACTGATGTCCGAACAGGAACAAGAGGTCGGGACGCGCTGGCTGGCGCAGGCCGGACTACGCCCCACACGCCAACGTGTCACGCTGGCGAGCCTTCTGGTGGGCGATGGCCAAGATCGCCACGTTACCGCTGAAAGCCTGTTTGAGGCCGCAAAGGGGCAGGGCGAGGCTGTGTCGCTGGCCACGGTCTACAACACGCTGCGCGCCTTTTGTGATGCGGGGCTGTTACAGGAAGTGACCGTTGATGGCTCCAAAAGCTATTTCGACACCAACACCCACGACCACCCGCATTTTTTCTGGGAAGACGACAGCAAGCTGACCGACGCGCCGTCAGAGCAATTGGTGATCGCCCAGCTTCCCGATGCGCCAGAGGGGGCCGAAATTGCCTCGGTCGATGTGGTGATCCGCCTGCGCCGGAAATCCTGAACGGGCGGGGCACGCCCCGCCGCGTGAAAGATCAGCCGCGTTTGCGCAGCACCAGAAATGTCATCATGCCCATGGGCGGCAAGGCACGTTCGTCTTCGACCTGCAGCGCATCTTGTTGCAACACGGTTTCCATCTCGAAATCCGAATGCCAGCCAAGCGTATTGGCGAAAGGGGCGGAGACCTTCTCTAGGAAACCGAGTACGCCTGTCGTGCGCATGAAGTGGTTTGCGATCACCACCTGACCGCCTGGCTTTAACACGCGGGCAATCTCTTCCATGACACGTTCCGGCTCGGGCACGACCGAAAGGACATGCATGGCGGCGATGGTATCAAAGCTGGCGTCGGGGAAATCGAGGTCGCGGGCATCCATTTGGCGCAGGTCGGCTACGTGCTTTAGCCCCTCGCGAGTGACCCGCTGACGGGCTTTGGCGAGCATCTCGTCACTAAAATCAATGCCGGTGATCGATAGATGCGGCGCGTAGTGGGGCAGGGAGAGGCCCGTGCCAACGCCGACTTCCAGCACCGAGCCCGCGCCCTTGTTGATATGGGCGACCACATGGCGGCGACCACCGCTGGTCAGCGCGCCAAAGGTTTTGTCATAGATCGGCGCCCAGCGGGCATACGAAGTCTCGACCGCCTTGATATCCATCTTAAATCCTTTTGGTTTTATTCGTTTTCTTCGCCCGCAATAGGCCCCAGATCACCATGCCGATATAGGCCACACAGAGCACGACGAGCGTGGTCCATGCGTAGGTCGCGAGGGCGGCGGCGAAAATTGCCACGCCTACCAGCAGGTATTTCACATGCCGCCGCGAGATTTTGGTGGTCTTGAATGACCATGTCGGAATGCGGCTGATCATCAGAAAGCCGATCAGCACCATATGCGCGGCAATCATCCAATCCGGTACGATGGGCCGGTTGTGAAAGGCAAAAGAGGCGGTCATCGGCAGCAGCACCAACAAGGCACCGGCAGGTGAGGGGATGCCGGTAAAGAACGAGCCGCTTTCGCCCACCGCGTCGCCGTTCTTGGCCTTTTCGGCTTCGGCTTTGTCGTTCACGTTAAACCGCGCCAGTCGCACCACGCAGCAGACCGCATAGACCAGCACGGAAATCCACGCCGCGCTGCGCATGTCTTGCAACGCCCAGAAATAGAGGATCAGCGGCGGGGCCACCCCGAAGTTCAGAAAATCGGCCAGTGAATCCAGTTCCGCGCCCATCGGGCTGGAAGAACGCAAAAGCCGCGCGAGCCGTCCGTCCAACCCATCGAGCACACAGGCCAGCAGGATCAATTGCACCGCCAGCACATAGTTGCCCTGCACCCCAAATCGGATCGCCGAAAGCCCTGCGCAAATCGCGGTGATCGTCAGCGCATTGGGCAGGAGTTGGATCAGCGCAAGGTCTGCGCCGGTCTTTTCAGAAGGGGGGCGCATGGAGGCTTTCCTAAAGTGGGGCGGTGTCGATCACCGGTTGTTTCAACTCGGCCAGCACGGTTTCCCCGGCGACCATGGTCTGCCCAATGCGCACCATCGGGTCGACGCCTTCGGGCAAATAGACATCTAGCCGGGAGCCGAAGCGGATCAAGCCAAAGCGTTCGCCGGTTTCCAGCCCGTCGCCGGATTTGACAAAGCAAACGATACGCCGCGCCACAAGACCCGCAATCTGCACCACGGCCAGATCACGCCCATCGTCCATACGGATGCACAGGCTGTTGCGCTCATTGTCAGCGCTGGCCTTGTCGAGCGAGGCGTTGAAGAACTTGCCCGGGCGGTAGGCCACGGCCTGCACCTTGCCTGCAACGGGGGCGCGGTTGATGTGGCAGTTGAACACGCTCATGAAGACGCTGACGCGAGTCAGCGGCACATCCGGCATGCCCAGTTCGGCGGGCGGCACCGCAGGCTCGATGAGCGAGACGATGCCGTCGGCTGGGCTGACGATCAGGTCGGGCCTATCCGGCGTGACGCGCTCTGGGTCGCGGAAAAAGTAGTAGCACCAGATGGTGAGACCGACGCCGATCCAGCCCAGCACCTCTTCGATGGCGAAGAGCACCAGTGTGACGGCGGCGAAGATCGCCACGAATTTGATGCCCTCGCGGTGCATCGGCTTGATGAATGTGTCGAGCAAGTTGACGGACATCGGACCCTCCCGTTCAGGCTGTCTTCCGTCATAGGTACATGGCGGGTGAGTGCAAGGAGGTTTTGATCTTGGGGGCGGCATCGGCGGGTCGGTGCAGGGATCATGCTGAGGGTGTCGCCCTTCCTGGTGGGCGATGCGGACTCGTAGTGTGGGGCGGTCATTCTGGACCCTGACTGGTCCGACTGCCCAAACGTTGCAAGATCGCCCTCCGGGGGGAGGGAGGGCGATGCCCGGTGTGCCACCGGACGGGAGAGTTCGAATAGTTCGCGGCTCCAATCGGCGCCTTTAGAACTGGCGGGTCCCGCTCAAAACCACTGCCCCGGCTCCATCAGACCCAGATCCATCAGCTGCCGGGAATGCCACTCGAACGGCTCGGAATTCTGCCACTGGAATGTCGGAATACCATAGCGGCTGCCCGGATTGCTCTTCAGTGCCTTTGCCGTGCGGAAAGAGCAGACCGCCGCGGTGACATTGTGATGCCACGCGCAGGCGTAGGTATTGTATTCCTCGTCGTTGAACGTGTGATCGCCGCGCAGCAGCAGCCCCGGTTTGGCGCGAAACAGCGGGATACGGTCGATCTTGCGGCTCTGCACGGGGACGTGCTCTTCAAACCGCCAACGCAGCCCGCCAAAGAAATCAAGCTGCCGTTCCTTGGGATGCCCCTGCCGGACCGGATCCTTGCGCGCCAGCGCGTAATAGCCCGAGCGGTCAAGATGCGCCTGATCGAGTGAGACGGCATCGGGATGCCTTTGGAGGTCCAGCGCATAGAGGTCGACGACATAGGCCAGCATGGCATCGCGCCGCTCCTCTCCGTGAAAGGCCAGCAATTCCTTGACGTTGCGCGTCTCGCTGAAGGGGTGGAACAGATATTCGGCGTTGTAGCAGTAATAAAGCCATTGCCCCGGCACTGCGGCAATCATGCGGTTCACCGCCGCCTCCAGCGCGGCTTCGGCGGTGGTGTCATAGTCCACCCGCAGCACGCTGTCCTGTAAGTCGCGGGGCAGGTCAAAAGCGGGGGGCATCAGCGCCACCACACTGTCAAAGCCCGCTTGCTGGTGGTGGCGCAGGGTGGTGTCGACCTCGACCTCATCCTCGACCAAGATCATGGCGATGGGGCCTGCCTCCAGCGCCGGGCGGGCCTCTTTGATAAGATGATCTAGATCGCGATACCGCATAGGCCCCCGCTGGTATTTCCGTGCCGCAAGGTCGGTCAATTCCGGGTCCATTGCAAGACGCGGCCACCGCTGTTAGACGACGCCATCTGCCCGAAATCCGTCAAAACCCTTGGATGCCCGCCATGACACAACCGAAAAAGCTGTTCATCAAGACCTATGGTTGCCAGATGAACGTCTATGACAGCGAACGCATGGCCGAAAGCCTTGGCGGTCAGGGCTATGTCACGACCGACCGGGCCGATGATGCGGATATGATCCTGCTCAACACCTGCCACATCCGCGAAAAGGCCGCAGAGAAGGTCTATTCCGAACTGGGCCGCCTGAAGCCGTTGAAAGACGCGCGCCCCGATCTGAAGATCGGCGTGGCGGGCTGCGTGGCACAGGCCGAGGGCGAAGAGATCATGCGCCGCCAGCCGGCTGTCGATCTGGTGGTCGGCCCGCAAAGCTACCACCGTTTGCCAGAGATGGAGGCGAAAGTGCAGACCGGGCAGAGCGCGCTCGACACCGATTTCCCGGCAGAAGACAAATTCGACCACCTCAAGGGCCGCCCCAAGATGAAACGCGCGCCTGCGGCCTTCCTCACCGTGCAAGAGGGCTGCGACAAGTTCTGCGCCTTCTGCGTGGTACCCTATACGCGGGGGGCCGAAGTCTCTCGCCCCGCCGAGAAGGTGCTGGAAGAAGCCCGCGATCTGGTCGAGCGCGGCGTGCGCGAAGTCACCCTGCTGGGCCAGAACGTAAACGCTTACCACGGCGGCATGACGCTGGCCGGTCTGATCCGCGCACTCGCCAAGGTCGATGGGCTGGAGCGTATCCGCTACACTACCAGCCACCCCAACGACATGGGCGACGATCTGATCGCGGCCCATGCTGAGGTGCCCGAGCTGATGCCTTACCTGCATCTGCCGGTGCAGTCGGGCAGTGATCACATCCTGAAACGGATGAACCGCAGCCACACCGCCGAAAGCTATCTGAAGCTGCTCGAACGCATCCGCGAGGCGCGGCCTGATATTGTGCTGTCGGGCGATTTCATCGTCGGCTTCCCCGAGGAAAGCGATGCCGACTTTGAAGCGACGATGGAGCTCGTCCGGCAGGTGCGCTACGGCTATGCCTATTCGTTCAAATATTCCACCCGCCCCGGCACCCCGGCGGCCGAACGCCCGCTGGTCGATGCAGCCGTGGCCGACGATCGCTTGCAGCGCCTGCAAGGGTTAATCACCCAGCACCAACAAGAGATCCAGCAGTCGATGGTGGGCCGCGAGGTGTCGGTTCTGGTTGAGAAGAAGGGCCGTTTGCCCGGTCAGATGCTTGGCAAGTCAGAGTATCTGCACGCGGTTCATATCGAGAACTGCACGGCGCAGATCGGTGACATTCAGCGCGTAAGGGTGACCGAAGCCAAGACAAACTCTTTGGCGGCTGTCTTGGTCTAACGGGCCGCCACTAGGGCCGTTGCGGGTGCGCGTTGCCGCGCACCCTAAGCTTGTCAGTAGTTGTGCTTGCGATGCGAAGCGGCATCCGCAAAGATCCGTTTCATTGTCGCTTTCAGCCCCTCAGGGTTGCCCACCAGCGTGTGATCCCGGCAGACACGCTCGGCCACGGCATGGGCGGTGGAGAAGTCATAGCCGACGGCCACGAGGCTATCCACGAAGACCGAGTTTGGCCGGTCCCAGATCACATCATTCCACGGGCCACGGTAGCAGCTGACGTGGATCACATTGCCCGTTGGGTGCGCCTTGCCTTGGTTGTGGTAGGCGTATTTCACACCCCCGGCAAAAGCAGGCATGGCAAGCAGGCCGGTGACGGCGGTGGCGAGTAGCATTTTCATCATGAGTTGGTCCCCCAGTTATCATTGCAGCAATCAAGATCGGCAAAGCCGCGCGAAGTCCCACCCTCGCGATCCGATGGATAGAGGTTTAGGTCTAAAGGTACGTATTTCAAGAAGATTCGAAGGCACTGTCAGGGGGGTGAGAACAATCTCAAGGGCTTGCGGGGGATTGTCGCCAGGGCATAGGCAATAGGGTAATTTCAGCCGTTCCGGCGAACAAAGAATGGCTGCCGCAGTCACTGGTTTCACCGTTATTGCGCGAAGGATTCGTTGTAATCGGTCAAGGCTCGGCCACAAAATGTTGATTTCACAGCTTCACAGCAGGGCAGTTTTTACCTAACCTAACCCTATACTAACAAGGCGCGGGTCCGGGGAGGGGTCGCATTTGCCAAAAATAAGAACCAATATTTAGAATAGGACAAAAGCTGTGGGACCCACTATTTCCAAAGCACTGCGCGCCATGGCCAGCCTGACGATGGCGGCGGCGCTGACTGTGGCCAGCACGTCGGCCGATGCGCAGACACCCTCGCAACAGGGCCGTGACAAGGGCGTCTACACGCCGACCATCTGGGTCGATCCCGATGGCTGTGAACATTGGGTCATGGATGACGGGGCCGAGGGTTATATGACCCCGCATACGACCCGTCAGGGCATCCCGGTATGCCGCCGTGGCGATGTCTGCGGTGTGATGGAGGCAGACCAGTTCTTTGCCACCGACAAATACAACATCTCGGCCCAGGGTCGCGCGCGTCTGGCGAATTTCTTCCAGTCGACCGGCGCGGTGTCCTACATCATCACCGGCCATACCGACAGCCGTGCCTCGGATGCCTATAACATGCGTCTGTCCTACAACCGCGCAAACTCGGTGGCGCGTGTCGCCAACCAAGTCGGGGCCAAGATCGCCGATGTGCGTGGCTACGGCGAACGGATGCCTGCCGTGCCGAACAATTCCGCTGCGAACATGGCCAAAAACCGCCGTGTCGAAATTATCTGCATTCGCTGAAGGGACCATAAAAGTGATTAAGACGAAACTTCTCATGGTCACCGCCTGTGCCGTCGGCCTGTCGGCCTGTACCGATTACGAAGGCGGTCTGGGCCGGGGGTATCCTTCGGACAAGACCGTTGACCGCGGCATCGACACAAAGCACCTCAGCACCCTTCAAGCGGGCATCTGGGTTGATCCAAACGGCTGCGACCACTGGATCATCGATGACGGGGTCGAGGGCTATCTCTCGGCGCGGCTTGATAAATTCGGCAAGCCGGTCTGCTCGGGCGTGGCGCCGCCGACACATACCGCGGGCCACTTCAAGGGTGGCTCCAAGATCAAAGACCCGAACTGACCTTGGCGGGCCATATCAAACACACCGGGCCGGAGCGCGTTGCGCTTCGGCCCTTTTTGTCGCTACGGGTTGGTAAATCCTGCTCGCCTGACTATCTCACCAATTAGTGCTTCACAAAGGATACGCGCATTGCCTTCAACTGATCTGATGACACCGGAAACCGCGGCCGAACGGGTGGTGGAATTTCCCGATAACCGCCTTTTGATCGACCTCTGCGGCGCCTATGACGCGCATCTGGCTGCCATCGAGAAATCGCTCGAGGTGCAGATCATCCGGCGCGGCAATCACCTGCAGATCTTGGGTGAGGGCGAGGCCGTCGAGAAAGCAGAAAGCCTGCTCAACGCGCTTTATGTGCGGCTGGAAAGCGGGCGCTCGGTTGAGCCTGCAGATGTGGACGGAATGTTGCGCATGGGCAATTCCAGCGCGGGCACTGGCGTGCGTCAGGGCGATCAGTTGGAAATGCCGATGGGCGACGCGATTGAAATCCAGACCCGCAAGAAACGGGTAGAGCCGCGCACCGATGCGCAGAAGGCTTACGTGCAATCGCTGTTCGACAATGAACTGGCCTTTGGCATCGGTCCTGCGGGTACCGGCAAGACCTATCTGGCCGTAGCCGTGGGCGTGTCGATGTTCATCGGTGGCCATGTGGATCGGATCATCCTGTCCCGTCCTGCGGTCGAAGCGGGAGAGAAGCTGGGCTATCTGCCGGGTGATATGAAGGACAAGGTCGATCCTTACATGCAGCCGCTCTATGATGCGCTGAACGACTTCCTGCCGGGTAAACAATTGGCCAAGCTGCTGGAAGAAAAGCGCATCGAGATCGCGCCGCTGGCCTTTATGCGGGGGCGGACGCTGTCGAACGCCTTCGTCGTGCTGGATGAGGCGCAAAACGCCACGTCGATGCAGATGAAGATGTTCCTGACACGTCTTGGGCAAAACTCCCGCATGGTGATCACCGGCGACCGCACCCAGATCGACCTGCCGCGTGGCGTGCAGTCTGGGCTTCAGGATGCCGAACGGCTGCTCAAGACGATCCCGAGTATTAGCTTCAACTACTTCACCTCCAAGGACGTTGTGCGCCACCCGCTGGTTGCGGCAATTATTGAGGCTTATGAGGCGGATAGCGGTGCCGCTTGATGTGATGCTAGAGGATTTCGACATCGTGATTGAGGACGACCGCTGGAACGCGGTCGACCTTGAGACGCTCGCCCATGCCGCAGCACGCGCCACTCTGGGGCAGCTCGGCCTCGACGCCGAGGCGGCAGAGATGACCCTGCTGGCCTGTGATGACACACGTATCGCCGCGCTGAACGAAGACTTTCGTGGCAAGGCGCGCGCCACTAATGTGCTGAGCTGGCCCGCAGAAGAACGGGGTGCCGCCGCACCGGGCGGCGATCCGCTGCCCGCCATCCCTGGCATTGACGGAATGCTCGAACTGGGCGACATCGCTTTGGCCTATGAGACTTGCGCCGCCGAAGCCGAAGCGGCGGGCAAGCCACTGGCCGCGCATGTAACCCATCTTATCGTGCATGGGCTGTTGCATCTTCTGGGCTATGACCATGAAAATGACCCCGACGCGACGTTGATGGAAGGGTTAGAACGCGAAATACTTGGCAAAATGGGTTATGATGACCCATATAAGGAAAATGGGCCTTAAGGGGCTTTGCAACACAGACGGGACCCAATGGGCGATACAGACGGATCATCTGACGCGGCGCAGAGCGCGCTTGCGGATGAAGATAGACATGAGCTGCCGGACGATAGCGCAATGCGCACCGGCAATTTCTTTTCTCGGGTGTTCGAGGCGCTAAGCCCATCGGACAGCGAGGATGACACCCCCGAGGCATCGGGAGAGGCCGAGCGGCCCACGGGCCATGGCATGATCAACCTGCGCCGGATGCGCGTTGATGATGTGGCCGTGCCCAAGGCGGATATTACCGCCGTGCCGGTCAGCGCCACGCTGGATGAGCTGGTGGCGGTGTTCAAGGAAAGCGGGATGACCCGCTTGCCGGTTTACGACGGCACCTTGGACACGCCCGTGGGCATGGTCCACCTGAAAGACCTTGCGCTAAATCACGGGTTTAATGGCAAAAACACCAAGTTCGATTTGCGCGCCATGCTACGCCCCTTGGTCTATGTGCCGCCGTCCATGACCATCGGCGTGCTGCTGACCAAGATGCAGGCCGAGCGGCGGCATATGGCATTGGTGATCGATGAATATGGCGGTGTTGACGGTCTGGTCACCATCGAAGACCTGATCGAACAGGTCATAGGCGAAATCGAAGACGAACATGACGTCGACGAGGGCACCTATTGGACGGTCGAAAAACCCGGCACCTATCTGGCACTGGCCAAGACACCATTGGGTGATTTCGAGGCTGAGATCGGCCATTCCCTGACCGACCATGAGACCGTCGACGAAGAGGAGATCGACACCCTCGGTGGGCTGGTCTTCATGCTGTCGGGTCGTGTTCCCGCGCGGGGCGAGGTTGTCTTGCACCCCGATGGGCCGGAGTTCGAGGTGATCGACGCCGACCCGCGCCGCATCAAAAGGTTACGGGTCCGCACCCAAGGGGCCGGGGGATGAGGCAACGGCTGGCGATGCGGGGCCGGATGTTGCTGGCTCCGATCGCCGGCGCCATCGCAGCCTTCGGGCAAGCCCCCTATGAACTGCCGCTTTTGCTTTTTGCCGGGCTGGTGGCGGCGTTTTGGCTGTACCGTGCGCGATCTGGCGGCCCGTTTCGCGCGGCGCTGTTGGGTTGGGGCTTTGGCTTTGGCTATTTCCTGCACGCGCTGCAATGGATCGTGTCGCCCTTTATGGTTGATGTAGAGCGTCACGGCTGGATGGCGCCCTTTGCGCTGATTTTGCTGGCGGCGGGCATGGCGCTGTTTTGGGGGCTGGGCTTTGGTCTGGCCCGCTGGGTTGCGCCACGGCGCGGGCTGGCCTTGGCGCTGGCTTGGGCGGCGGTGGAACTGCTGCGCGCCTATATTTTCACCGGTTTCCCATGGGCCATGCCCGCGCAGGCGCTGGTCGGCGTGATGGCCGGGCAGGGGTTGGCTTGGGTCGGCCCCTATGCGCTGAACCTCTGGCTCTTTGCCATCGCCGCGATCTTGCTGCTGCGCGGCCCTTTGGCGCTGCGATTGGGGCAGGGGACACTGGCGCTGTCGACCGTTCTGCTCTTGCTGCTGCCACCACAAGCGCCGCCAGCGGTATTGACCGATCAGGTGGTGCGCCTGGTCCAGCCCAATGCGACCCAGCGGGAAAAGTGGAACGCGGACAAATTCGAATTCTTTTTCACACGGCAACTCGACTACACCGCCGCCGCGCCAAAAGACGAGAGCCTAGCGCCTGATCTGGTAATCTGGCCCGAAACTGCGATCCCTTGGGCGCTGGATATGGCGGGCAGTGCGCTGGCCGAGATTGGAGCCGCCTCTGACGTGCCGGTGGCTCTGGGCGTGCAGCGCCGGTCGAACATGCGCTATTACAATTCGCTGGTGGTGCTGGATGCCGATGGAGCGGTCGGACAGGTCTATGACAAACACCATCTCGTGCCCTTTGGCGAATATATGCCGCTGGGCGATCTGATGGCGCGTTTCGGGATCCACGGGCTCGCCGCGCGGGAGGGCAACGGCTTTTCCAGCGGGCCGGGTGCGCAGCTTTTGGATATGGGGCCGCTCGGCGCGGCATTGCCGCTGATCTGCTATGAGGCCGTCTTTGCCCATGACGTGAACGCCGCACCGGCGCGGCCCGCGTTTTTGATGCAGGTCACCAACGATGCGTGGTTCGGCAAGGCCGCAGGCCCGCGCCAACACCTTGCCCAAGCGCGGATGCGGGCGATTGAGCAGGGGCTGCCGATGGCCCGTGCGGCCAACACTGGCATCTCGGCGATGATCGACCCGCAGGGGCGTGTAACCGCATCGCTGGCGCTGAACACCGAAGGGTTCATCGACGCGCCACTGCCCGCGCCCTTGCCGCCCACACTCTATAGCCGGAGCGGAGATTTGCCGCTTTCTGTGCTCTTGGCGCTGTGCCTTGCGGGGCTTGCCGTGGCCCGCCGCCGCAGCCCCGGGAATGCCGATTGACCATCCACCAGCGGTTGTCTAAGCCATTGGCAGAGCACCACAACGGCTTCCTGACGTGGTGCGTAATTTTTATTGGAGCACTACATGTCTCGTCAGAACTACACTTTCACTTCGGAATCCGTTTCCGAGGGGCACCCGGATAAGGTCTGCGACCGGATTTCCGATGCGATCCTCGACGCTTTCATCAGCGAGGAACCCGAAGCGCGGGTCGCCGCCGAGACCTTTGCCACCACCAACCGCGTCGTGATTGGCGGTGAGGTCGGTCTGGCCAATAAGGCCAAGCTTGACGAATATCTGGCCGGTGTCGAAGACATCGCCCGCGCCTGCATCAAAGACATCGGCTATGAGCAGGATGAGTTCCACCACGCGACATGTGAGATCACCAACCTGCTGCACCCTCAATCCGCCCATATCGCCCAAGGCGTTGATGCGTCGGGTGAAAAGGAAGAGGGCGCAGGCGATCAGGGGATCATGTTTGGTTTCGCCACCGACGAGACACCCGAGCTGATGCCCGCGCCGATCCATTACGCCCATGCGGTGTTGCGGCGTCTGGCCGAAGTGCGCAAGGACGGCACCGAGCCGACCCTGCGGCCCGACGCCAAGAGCCAGCTTTCGGTGCGCTATGAGAATGGCAAACCCGTGGGCGTAAGCTCCATCGTGCTCTCGACCCAGCATGAGAGCGAACGCCAGACCAGCGCCGATATCCGCGACATCGTTGAGCCTTACATCCGCGAAGTGCTCCCCGAGGGCTGGATCGACGATGACACCGTCTGGCACGTGAACCCCACGGGCGTTTTCGTCATCGGCGGGCCGGATGGCGACGCGGGCCTGACGGGGCGCAAGATCATCGTGGACACCTATGGCGGGGCCGCTCCGCATGGCGGCGGTGCGTTCTCCGGCAAGGATCCGACCAAGGTTGACCGCTCAGCCGCTTATGTCGCGCGCTATTTGGCCAAGAACGTTGTAGCAGCGGGGATGGCCAAGAAATGCACCATTCAGCTTAGCTATGCGATTGGCGTGAGCGAGCCGCTGTCGATCTATTGCGACACCCATGGCACCGGCGATGTGCATGACGCGGCGATTGAAAAGGCGATCCGCCAGATCATCGACCTGACCCCGCGCGGCATTCGCGAGCATCTGCAGTTGAACAAGCCGATTTACCAGCGCACGGCGGCCTATGGCCACTTTGGCCGCGCGCCGGATGCGGATGGCGGTTTCAGCTGGGAGCGCCGCGATCTGGTCGATCAGCTTAAGGCGGCAGTATAACGATATCGGGGTGGGCGGTCGCGCCCACCCTCTCGGCTTCGCGGCACTTAGCCCCGCCGGGCCTGTTTGGCCTCAATGAGAGCCACCGCGGCGGCCACCGCATCTTCAATCGCCATCTCAGTCGTGTCGATCTGCTTGGCATCGTCGGCCGGTTTCAGCGGCGCTTGGTCGCGGCTCATGTCGCGAAGGTCGCGCTGTTTGACGTCTTCCAACACGGTTTCATAGGTGATCTCAATCCCCTTGCCCGCAAGCTCTGCAAAGCGGCGCTGCGCGCGCACTTCGGGGCTGGCGGTGATGAAGAGTTTCACCGGGGCATCGGGGCAAATCACTGTGCCAATGTCGCGCCCGTCCAGTACGGCACCGCCCGCGCGGGTGGCAAAGCTGCGCTGGAACCGCACGAGGGCGGCCCGCACCGCTGGGATCACCGCCACTTTGCTGGCTTCCTGCGCGACATCCGGGTTGCGCAGGCTGGGGTCTTCAAGGTCAACAGGGGCGAGGGTTTGCGCGGCCTCTTCGGCGTCCATCCCGGTAAGGGTTTTCGCGGCCACCGCCCGGTACAAAAGCCCGGTGTCGAGATGCGCAAAGCCGAAATGCGCCGCGACGGCCTTGGCGACCGTGCCTTTGCCCGCCGCTGCGGGGCCGTCGATGGCGACGGTCATGCCGCCGCTGGTGTTCTTCGTCATTGCAGGTTCCTTTCGTTGCGCGCCCGTAGACCAAGCAGCAGGGCTGCTCCGAAACAGGCCGCCAGTATCATCCATTTCGCCTGCGTAAACAGGCTGGCGGTCGCGACCGCTTGTGCCGTCAGCCGTTCTGGCCCCAGTTCAACCAGCCGCCCTATCAGCATGTTCTCGGTGTAATCCGCCCCGACGTAGAGCGCGACGGCCAGCGTCAGGGCCAGCCGAAGCCCGCCCGCCGACCAACGCCGAAACCAGAGCAACAGCGCCAGCGCCAAAAGCGCAGGAAAGGCCGTGTCAGCCAGCCGGAACTGGCCGAGGTAGAGTGCGGTCTGCCTCGGGTCGAGAGCGGCGAGATAGGCGCGTGCCTCGGCCAGATCATAGCCCAGAAGCCGCCCATCCAAGACCCCCATGCCCCCCGCGCGCAGGTAGGTTTCGGCAAAGCCCGCAAGGGCTGCAAAGGCCAATGCAGCGCAGAGGCTGAGCCAGATGAGCCGGTCGCCTATCACGCAGGCAGCCGTTCGACCTGCGCCCCCAAGGACGCCATCAGCGGTTCGAAAATCGGGAAAGACGTGGCAATGGGCCCGCCGTCATCCACCTGCACCGGGTTTTGCGCGACCATGCCGAGGATCAGGAACGACATGGCAATGCGGTGGTCGAGGTGGCTTTGGCAGGTCGCGCCTCCGGGAATATTGCCGTGGCCCAGCCCTTTGACGATCCACCAATCCGGCCCGTCTTCGACCTCAACCCCATTGGCGCGTAGCCCGCTGGCCATGGCCTCGATCCGGTCACTTTCCTTGACGCGCAGTTCCTTGACGCCGCGCATCACGGTTTCGCCCGTCGCACAGGCCGCCACGACCGAGAGCACGGGGTATTCGTCGATCATGCTGGCAGCCCGTTCGGGCGGCACTTCGATGCCTTTGAGGTTTGGTGAGAACTTCGCGCGCAGGTCGGCAACAGGCTCGCCGCCCTCGGTCCGTTCGTTTTCATAGGTCAGATCCGCGCCCATCTCGCGCAGGGTGGTGAACAGCCCCGCTCGCGTGGGGTTCAGCCCAATGCCCGGCACCAGCACGTCCGAGCCGGGCACGATCAGCGCGGCGCAAACGGGGAAGGCGGCGGAGGAAGGGTCGCGCGGCACGTCGATATGTTGTGGTTTCAACTCGGGCTGGCCAGTCAGGGTGATGATGCGGCCCTCGTCCGTGTCCTCAACCGTGATCTCGGCGCCGAAGCCTGCCAGCATCCGCTCGGTATGGTCGCGCGTGGCTTCGGCCTCAATCACGACGGTTCTGCCGGGGGCATTCAACCCCGCCAGCAGCACGGCGGATTTGACCTGCGCGGAAGGGACCGGGACAGTATAGCGCACCGGCGCAGGTATAGCCGCGCCCACCAATGTCATCGGCAGGCGGCCCCCGGCGCGGCCCACGGATTGCGTGCCGAATAGCGCCAGCGGATCGGTCACCCGCGCCATCGGGCGGCTGTTGAGGCTGGCATCGCCGGTGAAGGTGACAGAGATCGGGGAGGTTGCCATGGCCCCCATCAGCAGGCGCACGCCAGTGCCGGAATTGCCGCAGTCGATCACGTTGTCAGGCTCCGCAAAGCCGCCGACGCCGACGCCGTGAACGGAGTAAGAGCCGCCGCCGTGGTCAATCACCTCGGCCCCGAAAGCGCGCATGGCTTTAGCGGTGTCGAGCACGTCTTGCCCTTCCAAAAGCCCGGTGATCGTGGTCTCGCCCACGGCCATGGCGCCAAGGATCAGGCTGCGGTGCGAGATCGACTTGTCGCCGGGCACCTCGGCGGTGCCGCTAAGCGGCCCGCAGGCGCGCGATGACATGGGAATGGGGCTGCCGTGACTGGACATGAGGTACCTCTAATCTGCTTGAGGCCCCTATTATCGCAGGCGGGCGGCAGCGTCCATCGCCGCGCGTGCAATGGATTGTAATCAGGGTGGTATCAGGCGCTCGGGCTTAGCGTTTGCGGAAGGTCAGGTAATGCGGGGTGCGCCCTTCGCGCAGCGCTTTTTGCTCGTAGCGGGTCGAGATCCAATCATCCCAAGGCGCACGCCAGTCCTGCGGCCCTTCGGCCAGCCAGTCAAACCCGTGCTGCGGCACCTGTTCAAGGGTCTGGCGCACGTAGTCTTCGATATCCGTCGCCACGCGGAAAATCGCACCGGGTTTCAACACGCGAGCCAGAGGCTGCAGATGCTCGGGCGTGACGAAGCGGCGGCGGTGGTGGCGGGTTTTTGGCCAAGGGTCGGGATAGAGCAAAAACGCCCGGTCGATGGAGGCTTCGGGCAGCACATCGAACATATCGCGCACGTCACCGGGATGGATGGCAAGGTTATCCACGCCCGCCCGCCGGATTTTGCCCAGCAGCATCGCAACACCGTTGATGTATGGCTCGCAGCCGATGATGCCCACGCCGGGGTTTTGCCCCGCCTGATGCACCAGATGTTCACCACCGCCAAAGCCGATTTCCAGCCAGACCTTGCGCCCGTCAAAGAGCGTGTCGAGGTCCAGCGGTGTGCGGTCGGGATTGCTCTCCCAATCAACGGCCCCCGGCGACAATGCGTCGAGATCCTCGTCGATATAGGTCTTTTGAGACTTCTTCAGGGATTTGCCTTTGAGGCGGCCATAGAAGTTGCGGCGGGGGCGTTCTGTTTCACTCATGGCGGCTCATGTAGCCGCCCCGCCGCGTCACCGCAACATTCCTCTGCAGGGGCGGTGGCGAATAGGTGGGGGTTAATCATTTGTTAGGCTCCATGCGCCTAGATGTCGGAGCAATGCAGGGGGACAGCTGATGAGCGTGGCAAGGCATGAGGCCGGCGCGGGCGATACGGCAGGCGGTACGACTACACCGGGAACTGTGGCGCGTATCCTGATCGTGGATGATCAGCGGTTTGATCGCATGCGGATCAAACGGCTTTGCGGTGGGCTCGACTTTCCCATCCGAATGACCGAGGCGGAGAGTATCGCCGCCCTAGCCCAGCAGTTGGATGAGGGGGAGTTTGACCTGATCTTACTGGATTACAACCTGCCCGATGGGGACGGGTTGCGCGGGCTGCAGATGATCCGGGCACATCCGCAGAACGGTGCCGCGGCAACCGTGATGGTTACCGGGACGGATCAAACCGAGGTGGCGATCGAGGCGCTGCGCGGCGGGTGTAGCGATTACATCGCAAAGGATGAGCTTTCGCAAAGCACTTTGCGGCGCTCGGCTTTCAACGCCCTGCAAAAGACGGCGCTGCAACTAGGCATTACCACGCAGGAGCAGAAACGCTCTGAGGTTCAGAGTGTTCTGCGGCGCTTTGCCGGGGAATGTGCGCAGGAGATAAAGCCGATGGTCGGCGACGTGATGCGCGACCTGCGCGCGCTCGACCGGTCGAACCCGGCGCTGGTGGAGGAAGATCTGGCAAAGGTCGATTATACCTTCCTGCGCCTGTGGGAGTTTGTAGAGGATCTGGCCAGCTTTCAAGGCAGCGAGCTTGCCGAAGGCGATCTTGCCGATCCGCCAAAACCGACACCGGGTCTGGGTGCCGGATGGGGTGGGGCAGTCGGGTGACGGGGCTGTCTACGGTGAGGCTGTTCGCGCAGGCGTCGTAGGGCGCGCTTGGTGGCGCGTTAGCGGGGCGGGCCCCGCCTGCCTTTTCCGCTCGCGTGGATCGCGCCGAGCATCCCTGATTTTTGCCACTCCTCGCAGCGCCTCCACCCGGCAGACCCCCGCACATCACCGGCCAAACGCATGCATAGCCCTTGCAGGAGCGGCAAAATTGGCCTATACGCGCCCTGTCTAAGGGGCGGTTACAGCTTCGGGCGCGATATAACGGGCAGGGTCGGTACCAACCGGCCCTCTTTTGTTTGCGTTCGGCTGCGGGTTTACCGCTGTGCCTTTGCTTCGGAGTTTCTCCGGCGTGATTTGCACGGTGCCACCACGACGACCAATTGCAACTCCAGACCGGCGGAGACAACCGCGCGGCCAGAAACATTTGATAAGGATACGAAAAGCTACATGACTAAAGCAATGGACGAATTCGAAGCGCTTCTGAACGAAAGCTTCGAAATGGACACGCCCCAAGAGGGCACAGTCGTCAAAGGCAAGGTGATCGCTGTCGAAGCGGGCCAAGCCATCATCGACGTCGGCTACAAAATGGAAGGCCGCGTTGAGCTCAAAGAATTTGCTGATCCCGGCGAATCCCCCAAAATCGAAGTTGGCGACGAAGTCGAAGTTTTCCTTCGCCAAGTCGAAAACGCGCGTGGCGAAGCTGTCATCAGCCGCGAAATGGCCCGCCGTGAGGAAGCCTGGGATCGTCTGGAAAAAGCCTATGCCGCAGAAGAGCGTGTCGAAGGCGCGATCTTTGGCCGTGTCAAAGGTGGCTTCACCGTCGACCTCGGCGGCGCAGTTGCGTTCCTGCCCGGTTCGCAGGTCGATGTCCGCCCCGTGCGCGACGCGGGCCCGCTCATGGGTCTCAAGCAGCCGTTCCAAATCCTCAAGATGGACCGCCGTCGTGGCAACATCGTTGTATCGCGCCGTGCGATCCTCGAAGAGTCCCGCGCCGAACAGCGTGCCGAAGTCATTGGCAACCTGACCGAAGGTCAAACCGTCGATGGTGTGGTCAAGAACATCACCGAATACGGTGCGTTTGTTGACCTTGGCGGCGTTGACGGCCTGTTGCACGTCACCGACATGGCATGGCGCCGCGTGAACCACCCCTCTGAGATCCTGTCGATCGGCGAGACCATCAAGGTCCAGGTCATCAAGATCAACAAAGAGACGCACCGCATCAGCCTCGGCATGAAGCAGCTGCAAGAAGATCCGTGGGATCTGGTTGGCGCGAAATACCCGCTGTCCTCCGTGCACAGCGGTCGTGTGACCAACATCACCGATTACGGCGCATTTGTTGAGCTGGAGCCGGGCGTTGAAGGTCTGGTTCACGTGTCCGAGATGTCTTGGACCAAGAAGAACGTGCACCCCGGCAAGATCGTGTCCACTTCGCAAGAAGTCGAAGTCATGGTTCTGGAAATCGACAGCGCCAAGCGTCGTGTTTCCCTTGGTCTCAAGCAGACCATGCGCAACCCATGGGAAGTGTTCGCTGAAACACACCCCGAGGGCACCGAAGTCGAAGGCGAAGTCAAGAACATCACCGAATTCGGTCTGTTCGTTGGTCTGCCCGGCGACATCGACGGCATGGTTCACCTCTCCGACCTCAGCTGGGACCAGCGCGGCGAAGAAGCGATCCAAGACTACCGCAAAGGTGACGTGGTTCAGGCCGTTGTCTCCGAAGTCGACGTTGAGAAAGAGCGCATCTCGCTCTCAATCAAGAACGTTGGCGGTGACAAGTTCGCCGAAGCCGTTGGCGGCGTGAAGCGCGGCTCGATCGTGACCGTAACCGTGACCTCCATCGAAGAAGGTGGCATCGAAGTCGAATACGAAGGCATGAAGAGCTTCATCCGTCGTTCCGACCTCAGCCGTGACCGTGCCGAACAGCGCCCTGAGCGTTTCTCGGTCGGTGACAAGGTTGACGTGCGCATCACCAATGTCGACGCGAAAGCACACCGTCTGGGCGTCTCCATCAAGGCGCGTGAGATCGCAGAAGAGAAAGAGGCGGTACAGCAGTACGGTTCCTCCGACTCCGGCGCGAGCTTGGGCGACATCCTTGGTGCGGCGCTGAAAGGCGACGACGAGTAAACACATTCCACGTTGAATGTGTGTAGTTAGCGAAGGCCCCGCATGGCGACATGCGAGGCCTTTTTGCCTTCGCGCCCCGCAGTCGAATCGCAAAGCGGGATTAGAAATGTGCGCTCAATCCCTGTGCATCAGGGCCTTCGCGGGCAGTATGCGGCGGAAAAAAGCCGAAATAACAGGGGTTTCGCTGCGAAAAATCTATCGCAGTGCTGGTGGAACACCTTCCCGTGTGGGGCGTTATTTCCTATAGTCGGTTAAGACATCAATAAATTCTCGGGGGACGTGCCATGATCCGGTCGGAACTGATCCAGAAGATCGCTGACGACAATCCGCATCTTTATCAACGTGATGTTGAGCGGATCGTAAACACGGTCTTTGACGAGATCACGGGCGCCATGTCGCGTGGGGACCGGGTTGAACTGCGCGGCTTTGGCGCTTTTTCCGTCAAAAAACGCGATGCCCGCGTAGGGCGCAACCCGCGCACCGGTGAGACAGTGAATGTCGAAGAAAAGCACGTGCCCTTCTTCAAGACCGGCAAGTTACTGCGCGACCGGCTGAACGGGAAAAGCTGATGCGTTACATTCGTTATGCCTGCATCGCGCTGTTCGCGGTGGCGCTGGTTTCCGTTGCCTTGGCGAACCGAAATATCGTGACACTTCAGGTGCTTCCAACCGAGATTTCAGGTTGGTTTGCGGTGAACCCATCCGTGGAACTGCCGCTCTTTATTGTAATCCTTGGCGGGATCATCGTGGGTCTCTTGGTCGGTTTTGTCTGGGAATGGATCCGAGAGCACGGCCACCGGGCCGAACTGGCGCGACAGGCCCGCGAGCGGCGTCGGCTGGAGCGTGAAGTGATCCGCCTTAAGGAAGAGAAGCATCAGGGCAAGGATGAGGTGCTGGCGCTGCTGGACGAAGCAGGCTAAACCCCACCCATGCCCGAGAATGTTAACGTAAAAATTTGCGGTTTGACCGACCCCGCGGATGTGCCCGCCGCCCTTTTGGCGGGCGCACGGACACTGGGCTTCGTCTTTTTCGAAAAATCCCCACGCCATCTGTCGCTTGAGGCCGCAGCCCATATGACGGAAGCGGTGCCAGATGGCATTTGCAAAGTCGCACTGACCGTCAACGCGGATGATGCAGCGCTTGATGCGCTGCTCGCGGCGGTGCCGTTTCTCGACATGCTACAGCTTCACGGCAGCGAAAGCCCCGCGCGGGTGGCCGAGGTCAAGGCCCGCTATGGGCTGCCGGTGATGAAGGCCGTCGGGGTGGCGGACCGCGCTGATTTGGCGGTGCTGAACGACTATGTGACGGTCGCGGATCAGCTTTTGGTCGATGCCAAACCGCCGAAGGACGCGGTTCTGCCCGGTGGGAACGGTTTGGCCTTTGACTGGCGCCTGATCGCAGGGCGGCGCTGGCCGAAGCCTTGGATGCTCGCCGGTGGTTTGAATGCAGACAACGTCGGAGAGGCGATTGCCCTTACCGGGGCGCGGCAGGTCGATGTGTCCTCTAGCGTTGAAAGTGCGCCGGGTGTGAAGGATGCGGAGCGTATTCGCGCCTTTTGCGAAGCGGCACTAAAGTAAGCCCTTTCAGATCAAAAGAAAAAAGGCCCGGTGGCATTGCCCCGGGCCTTTCTTATTCAAGTCGCCGAAGGGCCGGATCAGATCGATTGATCGTAGTCGCCGACGCCCGGCTCGGTTCGGATCACTGCGTCGATATCGGCAAAGATGGCGCGCATTTCGGCTTCGGATTCGGGGCTTTCGCAAACCACGACAAGGTTCGGCGTGTTGGACGAAGCCCGCACGAGGCCCCAGCCGCCGTTGTCGAGCATGACGCGCGCGCCGTTCACGGTGATCACCTCGGCAATCGCGCGGCCGCCGATCTTGTCTCCGGCCTCTGCTTTGGCGACCAGCTTTTCAACCAGTCGGTTGAGGATGTCGTATTTCTCGGTGTCTGCGGCGTAGGGCGACATGGTCGGCGTGGCCCAAGTTTGGGGCAGGGCGCGGCGTAGGTCGGACATGGACATGTCCGGGTTGCGGTCCATCAGCTTGCAGATTTCCACCGCGACGCGCATGCCGCAGTCATAGCCCCGGCCAATCGGCTCGGCCAAGAAATAGTGGCCGGATTTCTCAAAGCCCGCCAGCGCGCCCAGTTCTTTGACGCGGCGCTTCATGTGGCTGTGGCCGGTTTTCCAGTAGTCGGCCTTGGCCCCGTGTTTCTGCAACTCAGGGTCAGAGGCAAAGAGCCCGGTGGATTTCACATCCGCGACGAAGGTGCTGTTGGGGTGAAGTTTCACCAGATCGCGGGCCATGATGACGCCCATTTTGTCGGCAAAGATCTCTTCGCCTTCATCGTCCACCACACCGCAGCGGTCGCCGTCACCGTCGAAACCAAGCGCGAAATCAGCACCGGAAGCGCGGACACTGTCGGCCATGTCATGCAGCATTTCCATGGCTTCGGGGTTCGGGTTGTAATGGGGGAAAGTGTAGTCCAGCGTGTTGTGGCTATCGACAACCTCGACCCCCAGCCGGCGGAACAGTTCAGGCGCGAAGGCCGAGGCGGTGCCGTTGCCAGTGGCGCAGACGACCTTGAGCTTGCGGGTCATCTTGAAATCCCCCACCAGATCGTCGAGGTAGGCTTCGCGCACGCCGTCGACGAACTCATAGGCGCCGCCCGGGCGCTTCTCGCCTCGGCCATTCAGGACGATGTCGCGCAGCTCGCCCATCTCATCGGGGCCGTGGGTCAGGGGGCGCTGGAAGCCCATTTTGACGCCGGTCCAGCCGTTCGGGTTGTGGCTGGCGGTGACCATGGCGACCGCCGGAGCATCAAGGTGGAACTGCGCGAAATAGGCCATGGGGGAAAGGGCGGGGCCGATGTCCTTGACCGTGATCCCGGCCTGCATCAGCCCAAGCATCAGAGCATTTTTGATCGACAGCGAATAGTCGCGATAGTCATTGCCCACGGCGATGACAGGCTCGATCCCGCGCGCGTGCATCTGCGTGCCAAGGCCAAGGCCAAGCGCGGTGATGCCGGGCAGGTTGATGTCGTCGGGATATTTCCAACGCGCGTCATACTCGCGAAAGCCTGTCGGGGTGATCATCGCATCGCGGAGAAATTCCCAAGTGTTCGGGGTCACGGTGGAGGCCGGTTTACTCACGTCAAATACTCGCTTTTTGGGATAAATTTAGAAAGTCAGCGGATGGCTTTTTGCCAGCGCATCGAATTGCATCAGCAGATTGATCAGCCCCGGCATCTGGTCGAGGTAGATCATATTGGGCCCGTCACTGGGGGCGCGGTCGGGGTCTTCGTGGGTTTCCATGAAGATCGCCGCAACGCCGATGGCGGCAGCTGCCCGGGCCATGACCGGGGCAAACTCACGCTGCCCGCCCGAAGAGCCGCCCTTGCCACCCGGCTGCGCGACGGAATGTGTCGCGTCCATCACCACCGGATAGCCGGTTTGGGCCATCTGCGGCAGGCTGCGCATGTCGGCAACCAACGTGTTGTATCCAAAGGTCGTGCCGCGCTCGGTCAAGAGGATATTCTTGTTGCCGGTGCTTTCGATCTTGTCGACGATGTTCTGCATCTCCCAAGGGGCGAGGAACTGGCCCTTCTTGACGTTCACGGCCTTGCCCGTTTCGCCAGCGGCCAGCAGGATATCGGTCTGGCGGCAGAGGAACGCAGGGATCTGTAGCACGTCGACCACTTCGCCAGCTTGGGCGCATTGCGCTTCGTTGTGTACATCCGTCAGCACAGGCACATCATTGGCGCGGGCCACGGATTGCAGGACTTGCAGACCCTTTTCGATGCCCAAACCGCGCTTGCCCGAGAGGGAGGTGCGGTTGGCCTTGTCATAGCTGGCCTTGAAGATGAACTGCGCGCCAGCCGCGTCACAGGCTTCTTTCAGGATGCCTGCGATCATCTGCGCGTGGTCTTCGCTCTCCAACTGGCAGGGGCCAGCGATCACGGTGAGGGGACGGTCGTTGCCGACGGTCAGGTTGCCAATGCGCAGCTGGGTCATGAAGTTACCTGTTCTCTTAGAATGGATGCTGTCAGGGACAACATCAGGTAGATGCCTGCAAAGATAAGGAAAGCCAATATCGTGTTTTCGAACTTGCGGGGGTAGGTTGCCTCGTCCGGGGCCACGGGATTTACGGCCACGGTGAGGTAGCGTACCTGCCGCCCGGCCTCGGTTCGGGCTTGCTCCATTGCGGTTTGCGCGCTTTGCAGCACCATGTCGGCGGCGGCCAGATCGGCCTGCGCAAGCTGCGCCGCGACCGCCTGTTGCGCCAGCGAGTTTTCGCCTTCGTTGGCGGCGGTCATGCGTTCGCGCAGTTTGGTCAGCTGTTCGCGAAGCCGCCGCACATCGCCGCGCGCGCCGTCGACCTTGGCTTGGTTCGGGCGCTGGTTGTCGAGCAGAGCGGCGAGTTCGAGTTCTTTTTCAATCAACAGGGTTTCGTAATTGGTGATCTGGGTCCGGATCGAGGCGATCATCGCTTCGGGATCGACGTTGTTGTCGACCTGCAGTTTGATCAGTGCTTCCTGCGCCGCGCGGCGGTTTGTCTGCGCGGTCTCATAGCCTTCGAGCGCGTCACGCATGCCGTCTTCGCGCTTTTGCTTGCTCAGGTCGTTGACCCGCTCTTCGGCATAGGTGAGCAGGCGTTTCGAGAATTCTTCCGACACCTCTGGATCGGCGGCGATGACCTCCATCCGGATCACGCCTTCGGTCGGGTCATAGCCGATTTTGACGTTCTTTTTATAGGTCTTGTAGGATTCCTCATTGGTGGGGCTTTCCGAAAGCCGCTGGATCGCGTCGATCTGCGGGTCTGCGAAATGCGTGCGAAAGCCTGCGTCTTCGTCAAGGCGCAGCATCGCGTCTTTCGATTGCAGATAGGCCTGCGTGGCGATGCTGTCTGCGCTATTGGCGAATTGCGTGGGCAGTAACCCGCCAAAGGGGCTGGTGCCGCCGCCGCCTTCGTTCTGGATGATCAGAAACTGGCTTTCAGTGGCATACATCGGCGTGGCGATTTTGTAGAAATAATAGCCCGCCGCAAAGGTCGGCAGCATCACAAAGAAAGCGAGCCGCACCATCAGCATAGCCGCTTTACGGCGACGGCGGCGGGTGATGTCGCGCTGAATATCCGAAATCTCGCGCTGGCGGCGCTCTGCGGGGCTCACATCGGTCGAGGGCAGGCCGCGGGGGCCGCGCGGGGTGGTCTGCGGCAGCTGCACCTTTGCGTCGCCGGGCTGCCCACGGGTGGCGGGCAGAGCGTTGCCGCCCTGATCGCCCGATTGCGGCACCACGAGTTCCAGCATGTTGGACCGCTGAAACGGGTCGATCCCCTTGGCGCGCAAAAGGCGCACCGCGTCGAAATCTGAGGTCGGTGCCAGCCCGTGTTTCTGCGCCACGCGGCGCGCCATGCGCAATTGGCGGCCCGTCAGCCCTTCGCGGCGGATCGCGTCGATATCCTGCTCGGCCGACACTTCCTTGGCCGACGACACCTCTCCGCTGCGGGGGCTTTCAGGATCCGAGGTTTTGCCGCTGCGCGCGGCATGTTCCAAGGCTTCCTTGCTGTACGACGGTTCTACCTGCGTTGCATCGGCCACGGCGCGCAGCTTGGCCGTTCTCTCGGCCTTTTCGGCATCGGTCTGCGGTGCCTGCGCTTTCGCTGCACTGCTCGGCGATGCGCCGGAGGCCGCGGGCGGCGGTGCCTTGCGGATGCGGAATTTCCTAGCCTTGGGTTTCGTAGTCATAGAGCTGTTTCGCTTCTTCCAAGGTGTCGAACATATGTAATTTACCATCCAAAAGGACAGCGGCGGAGCGGGCGAACTTTTCAAGCGTATGGGCCTGATGCGAAACGATGATGATCGTCGTGGTTTGCAGCCGTTCTTTCAGAATGTCGCCCGCCTTGCGGTTGAACTCTACGTCTGTCGTGCCGGGCATGCCTTCGTCAATCAGATAGATGTCAAAATCCAGCGCCAGCATCAGCGCGAAAGAGAACCGCGCCCGCATCCCCGCGGAATAGGTGCCAAGCGGTTGGTCGAAATATTCGCCCAAGCCGCACAGCCAGCGGCAAAAACTTTCGACGTAATCCGGGTCGAGCCCATAGAGCCGCGCGATATAGCGGGCGTTTTCCATGGCTGAGACTTTGTTGACGACGCCGCCCATAAAACCCAATGGAAACGAGATGTTACAGCTGCGCCTGATCTCACCATCATCCGGTTTCTCAAGCCCGGCCATCATGTTGATCAGGGTGGTTTTGCCGGTGCCGTTGGGGGCCAGAATGCCCAAGGACTTGCCAAGTTCCACGCGAAAAGACACCCGGTCAAGGATGACCTTGTGCTGCGATCCCGTCCAAAAGGACTTGGACACATTTTCAAATTCCAGCATTCCCTGCTCCGGTTGGTGCTGAGCGCGGCCTCTCGGCGCCTCTTGTATCAGAGGTACCTTAGCCGTTTATTCACCGAATTTGACCACAATATGTCGAAATGCTGGCGGTGGCTGCCGCAAGTCGCCGTGCGGGCAGGGCGCGGACAGGGCTGCGGATGCTCAAACCGCCGTCTGTAGCGCGGTTGCTGGGCAAGCCGCCGGGATGATGTCGGCTTGCTCATCGGCGCGGCACTCGGTGCGCTGGTCAGTGCAGTGTGTGGGTGCTTTCGGTCGGAATCATCTCGCCGATGTAGCTGACGTTCATCAAGGCCGCCTGCGTGCGGTCGCCGTCGATGTTTTGCACGGGGCCCACGGGCACGGCGCTCATCAGGCCAAGCCGGGTCATCCACCGGCTAAAGGTGGCCGGCACGATGCCCAAAACGTGGCTTGCGCCCATGGCATAGGCGGCACCGGCCATTTGGTTCATGAGCATACGTTGCACGGCAATGCGGCGCTGCGCGGGGACCGCGCTGGTCAGGAAAAGGCGGGTCGCTTCCCAAATGTCATCGCGGACGGGCGCTTTGAAAAACAGCACGTCCTGCGGAATGTCCGGCAGCATCCCGAGCTGCGCATCGCGCAGCATGTAGCTGTATTGCGCGCAAGTCGAGGTGGTGGGCATCAGACGCACACCGCCCATGACCTCTCCATACTCGTGCAGAACGATCCAGCGCGCGCGGGGCGTGTCGTATTGGTCAAACTCCATCCCATCAACCTGAGGGAGATCCCATTGCTTGTCATCGATAAAGATTCGGCGTCGGGCCCGGAGGAAATTGACGAATAATTCACCGTGCTGATGCATGTTTAAAAACGACAAAGTTGTGGCGCGCATGTACGGATTGGCCCGGGCGAGGGCCTCTGGGCTGTAGGGATCAGGTTCAGCCGCTTTGGGGCCAAGGAGTTTACGGGGGAAGCGATTATTTTTAATTTCCAACGCTTTAGCGTCTTGTGGCGTCAGTTCGGGAAGAACATCCTGCCAAGATTTCCCACTGAAGCTCCGTCCTTGCAGACTCATGTTTGACCTCGAAAATTCGCTGTAAAAATAACTCTTATCAAGAGGCTAACCTCTAGTTGCATGAAATGGCCATACTTATGTCCCATTTCCGGGTGTAGAAGTGGGGAAGATCGCGTCTAACATGTGCGAAGATGCCGAAATGCAACATGTTAAGGGCGTTTGTCGGCAGAATGCTGACATTCGAGCAGCCGACCGAAGAAAACGAGAGCGATGTCGCAGGAAAAAGTAACATACGGGCCGATTCATACGCCGCATCTCGCTGACGCGACTAAGGTGCAGCAGATGCGGGATTATTCCCAAGTCGGCGTTAACCTGTTCTGGCAGCGGCAAATGATTTTTGCGGCGGCCATTTGCCTGTCCGCTTTCTACTACGAACTTTGGCTGTCGATCACGACGTTGATCTTTATCGCGATTTCCGAGACCTTTGACTACCTTCTCTTCTTGCGCATCACCCGGTGGCGCGGGCGCAGCCCCCGTTTGGCGCGGTTGTTCATGAACCGCATCTACCTCGGGACGGTGCTAAGCGCCGGGGTGATCAGCTATTTCGCGCTTGGGATTGCGCTTCAGCAGGGGGCGACGACCCATTTTCTGCCGCTGTTCTTCCTATTCGCGGCAGCGCTTTTTGCGTCGATGAACAACCATCATATCCTGCCAGTGTTGATGCTGCGGCTTGCGATCTATGGGGCGACATTCCTGTTCATTCCAATCTGGGACATCGTCCGCACCGGAGCGAGCATAGAGTCCGAGCTCTGGACCCAGTTGTTCACCGTGGTCTTCGTGCTTTATTTCATCGTCGATTGCTCGCGTATCTTCATGAAAATGTACCGCACCAACCTGCGCCAGTTGGAAGAGTTGAAAGCAGAGCATGAGAAAACCAAGATCGCGTTTAAGGTAAAAACCGAATTCGTTTCGACCATTAGCCACGAGCTGCGCACGCCGATGACATCGATCAAAGGGTCGCTCGATATGGCCTGCGCCGGGGTTCTGGGTGAAATGACCCCTCAGATGGAGAAGGTCTTGAAGATCGCGCAGCGCAATTCGGCGCGGCTCACGTCGATCATTAACGAGATTCTCGACCTGCAAAAGTTCGAGGCGGGCAAGGTGAGCTTTGATATCGAACCGCTTGAAGTGCAAACGATTATCGAAGACGCGATTGAGCTTAATCAGGCCTTTGCAGGCAACTTGGGCGTGACGCTGCGCTATGCCAAGCCTTCGGATGCGGCGGGAATTGCCACCGATGAAAAACGCCTGCAGCAGGTGATGTCCAACCTTCTGTCCAATGCGGCCAAATTCTCGCCCGCGGGGTCGACGGTGAAGGTCACCTCCGTCAAGCACGAGGATAAGGTGCGGATCAGCGTGATTGATGAGGGGATCGGCCTTGCGGAATCCAAGCGGGAGAAGGTCTTTGACGAATTCTCGCAGATCGACTCGTCTGACCAGCGCGCCGTGGGTGGCACCGGTCTGGGCATGAACATCTCCAAGCGGATCATCGAAGCCTTGGGCGGTCAGATCGACTACTTCAAAAACGCGGGCCCCGGCACGACGTTCTATATCGATATGCCGTTGGGCAATGGGTCCGGGCGCGAGTTGGCGCATGGGATACATGTCAAAGATATGGTCAACGGGGACGGGCCGATCGGCGATGAAGAACCCCAGAAACCCTCCGGGGATCGGGCCGCGGCCTAGGTTCGCGGCGGCCCGGCCCGTCTTTAGTGACCGATGACCTTCGCTTCCGCGCAGCACTGCTGTGCGTTTTCCATTTCCAGCGTGCTGTGGTGCAGGTGGTAGCGTTCTGCCAGCGCCGCTTTGATCTGGTCCCGAATCCCGGCAGGCGTAGCTTGGGTTTCTGCCGTCAGCACCACATGGGCATCCACCGCCGCGGCATGTTCATCCATCATCCAAAGATGAAGATGGTGAACAGAGGCGACGCCGGGAATGTCTTTGATCGTGGCGATCACCGCATGGGCATCGATGTCAGGCGGGCTGCCCAGCATCAGGATACGCACAACGCCCGGCATTTCGGTGAAGGATTGCCAGAGGATATAGCCCGCGATGAGCAAGGTGGCTGCCGGATCAACCCAATGCCAGCCAAAGAGAATCACGGCGCTGCCAGCCACGATCACGGCGACTGAGCCGAGCGCATCGGCCAGATTGTGCAAAAAGGCGGCCCGGATGTTCACGCTGGACTTCGACAGGCGGTAGGTCAGCGCCGCCGTGCCCAGGTCGACCAGCAGCGCGATGCCTGCGACTATGACAATGATCCACCCGGCGACGGGGGAGGGATCATAGAACCGCAGCACAGCTTCGTAGACAAGATAGAGACCGATCACGATCAGGGTCGTGTAATTGACCAATGCGGCCACCGCCTCAATCCTGCCATAGCCAAAGGTCATTTGCGCATCTGCCGGGCGGCGAGCGATCTTGCGCGCGGCAAAGGCGATGATCAACGCTATGGCATCGCTGAAATTATGCAGGGCATCAGCAATGAGCGACAGGCTGCCCGCCACGATCCCGCCGATGACTTGGGCCACCGTCAGGACGATGTTGATCCCGACCGCGGCGGCGACCTTGCCGTCGCCGCTTTCGGGATCAACGTGGTGATGATGTCCGTGCCCCATTATGCCACCCATTGCCAAGCCATGCCCGCGAAGATGGCGCCAACAAAGGCAAAGGCAAGGTAGGCGGCAAAGACATGCGGTTTGACCAGCGCCCAGACTGCGATGGCCGCCGGAATGCAGCTTACCCCGCCTGCGATGACAAAGGACATGGCCGCGCCTTGGGTCATGCCTTGGGCCAGCAGCGCGTCGATCAGGGGCACGGCGGCATAGCCGTTGAGGTAGGCCGGAGCCCCCACCAAAGCGCCGAGGATGATCGGCATGACTCCGGTGCCGCCCAAGATATTGGCGATCCATTCTGCGGGCACGTAGGTCAGCATCAAGGCTTCGACCACATAGGCGAGCGTAAGCCATTTCACGAGGAAAACCGCGTTGGTCAGCGCCGTGTCGCTAAAGCTCGCGCGGCGCTCGGGCTCTTGCCAGAACTTCCAAACCGGCGCGCCGGAGAAGGGTTTGGCCGAAGAACAGCAGCTGCTTTTCGCGGGCTGGGCGCGCAGCGGATCATTAAAGAGCGGGGTCCGCGATAGAGCCAATACGGTGAAGCCGCCGACCATGCCAACGCCGAGTGCTGCGATGGTTTTCGCCACGGCGAAATCGAACCCCAGCGTGCCGGAGGTGATCGCGAACATGGCCGGATCCATCAAGGGGGAGGCAAGCCAGAAGGCCATAACCGCACCCAGCGGGGCGCCAACGGCGAGCAGGGCAGCGATAAAGGGGATCACCTCGCAGCTGCAAAAGGGCGACAGTCCGCCAAGGGCGGCGGCCATGACCACCATCCGGGCCGGATTGCCCTCAAATGCGCGGGCGAGCAGGCTCTCGGCGCCGCTGGCTTTGAGGTAGGCCACGGCCAGCACGGCGAAGGCGATGAACGGGGCGGTGCCCAAAAGCGCTTCGGCGGTGAAGATAACGGTCGGCACGATTTGCGGGGGATCCAGCAGGGCGATGAGGGCAAGAAGAGCCAAGGTGATGCCCCAAGCGCCTTTCAAAAACGCCAGTCGATGGAGCACGGGAGGGGATTGCGTGGTTTCAGCCATGATCACGCTCCGTACATGCGTTGATTGCGTCTGCGCAGCATTCGGTGAGCAGGAAATTCGCCAGCGCCCGCACTTCTTCATAGGCGACGGCGGCGCAAATTGTGCTGCGGCCTTGTTTTTCCTGTTTCACCAGTCCGGCAGAGGCCAAGAGTTTCAGGTGATGTGTCAGGGTCGAGCCGGTCACCCCGGTGCGTTCGCCCAGCGTGCCGATGCTCAACCCCGCTGATCCGGCGCGCACCAGCGTGCGCAGCACCAACAGGCGTTGTTCTGATCCAAGCGCGGCAAAGCTGCTGGCGGCGAGGGTGAGGGCGGGGGTTGCGGGTTCATGTTTCATGATTCTAGAAATATCGAAATGTAAGCTTAACGCAAGCTTTATTTCGATATTTGTCGAAGTGATCTGCTGCGGCCCTTTATCTTTCGGCCCTACCGCTTATCTCCTCCTCATGAAGGATATCCGAGATGATCTGGCGGCCTGTCGCCTTTGTGCCGAGCGTTTTGCCGTGACGGCGACCCAGCATCGCCCACGGCCCATCGTCTGGTTCAAACCCGGCGCGCGGCTGCTTATTGCCAGCCAAGCGCCCGGCAAACGGGTGCATGAGGCGGGAAAGCCGTTTTGGGACATGTCCGGCACCCGTCTGCGCGACTGGTTGGGCTTGGACGAGGCGACATTCTATGATCGCGACCGTGTTGCCATCGTGCCGATGGGCTTTTGCTTTCCCGGCTATGACGCCAAGGGCAGTGACCTGCCGCCGCCGCGTATCTGTGCCCAAACTTGGCGCAAGCCCGTGCTCGAGATGCTGCCCGACCTGCGTCTGACGGTGCTGATCGGGGCCTATGCGATGAAGTATCACCTGCCCGGATTCCGCAATGTGACCGAGGCCGTGGCGGGGTGGCGCGATCATCCGCCGGGGGTCTTTGCCTTGCCTCATCCGTCGTGGCGCAATACCGGATGGTTGAACAAGAATCCCTGGTTCGCGGAAGAGGTCCTCCCCCGTCTGCGCGCCGCCGTGTCCGAGGTGATGAATGACCGAGCCCCAAACTGACCCCAAGACAGCCCGGCTGATTGAGCCGACCCCGCTGGACCAAGCCCATGCCGCGATGATGGCCGCCCCCGAGGATGACGCCGCCCGCCTGCGCTTTTACGAGCGTATCGCCGATGTTGAGCTTTTCATGTTGTTAGAGGATGAGCCGCAGGGCGATCAGATCAGCCCGGTGCTGCTCGACGATAGCTATGTCATGGTTTTCGACCGCGCCGCGCGGCTGTCGGCCCATGTGGGGGAGGCGTCTCCCTATGTGGCGCTTTCGGGCCGGGCGATTGCCGCGATGTTGGAGGGCCAGCCGCTTGGCATGGCGGTGAACATCGGCGTGGCCCCGTCGGAGATCCTCTTGCCTGCCGAGGCGATGGACTGGCTGCGCAGCACCTTGGCCCATGCGCCGGGCGAGGTGGAGGCAGGCATCGACCGCGTGTTCCCGCCGCAGGGCTTGCCTGAGACGCTGATCGCCGCGATTGATGCGAAATTGGCGACGGCCACCGGCATGGCGGCAGGCGCGTTCCTCGTTGGGGTTGAATATACGGGCGGCGGGCGCGGGCATTTGCTGGCCTTCGTCGGGGCGATCCCCCGCGCGCAGGATGCGCTTGTGCGGGCGGCGTCCGAGGCGTTGACCTTTTCGGGCAT
Organism: Sulfitobacter sp. HI0027; assembly: GCF_001634775.1. NCBI lineage: Bacteria > Pseudomonadati > Pseudomonadota > Alphaproteobacteria > Rhodobacterales > Roseobacteraceae > Sulfitobacter > Sulfitobacter sp. HI0027. The sequence goes on along the minus strand of NZ_LWER01000183.1, from coordinate 34,115 downwards.
TGAGGCAGGGGCGATGGACGTGGGCTTTTTCGGCCCCAATGATGCGGTGGTGGAGAAACTTGCCCGCGTTGGTCTGCGCTTTGACTTGCCGCAAATGGAGCCTTTGCAGAACACGCCCCGGATGGCCCCCGGCAGTGATCCGGCAAAGCCTCCGAAACTGCGCTGATTGTGCCTTGAGGCAAAGAAAAAGCGGGCAGGGCAATCACACCCACCCGCCTTTTTCATTCCATCGCGCCGGTCTTAGCGGCGGCGGTCGCGCCGGGCGCTCATGGGTTGGAAGGCGACGCCGACGTGGGCCTCGCAATAGGGTTTGCCCTGTTGCACGGGTAGGCCACAGAACCAGAAGTCATCGGTCGCGGGGTCGCCGACGGGCCATTTACAGGTCCGCTCGGTCAGTTCCATCAGGCCGATCTTCTTGGCCTTCTTCTCGACTTCGCTGACCTTGGCGAGCGCCTCTGGGCTGATCTCATTGGCCGAAGGCTGCGGCGGCAGCGGTTGGCCTGCGGGGATGATCTGTTTGCGCGCGGGCAGGTTGGGCTTGGGCGCCGGGGCTGCGGCGGGCTCTTCGGCTTCGGGCGCAGGGGCGGCTTCGGCCTCGGGTTCCGCTGCTGGCTTGGTGGTGGGCTTTGGCTTGGCCTCGGCTTTGGGCGCTGCGGGCTTGGCCTTGGGCTCTGGCTTGGCGGCCGCTGCGGCGGCGGGTGCCCCGGCGGTGCGGTTCGACAGGCCCAGACGGTGCACCTTGCCAATCACGGCATTGCGCGTCACCCCGCCCAGTTCTTTTGCGATCTGGCTGGCGGACTGGCCTTCGCCCCACATCTTTTTAAGTGTCTCTACGCGCTCATCAGTCCAGGACATACGGGGTTCCCCAGTTAAAAAGCGGCCCCATAGCCCGGACCGCTTTGTCAGTGTATCGGCCCCCATTTTATCTTCTGGGGCCGCAGGTGCAAGCGCCGATGCCCCTTGAGGGCGGCGCGCTGCGATTGGGGCTTTACGTGGGGGATGAAGGGCGGCTATGCAAGGCCCATGATCAAATGTGCCACATATTCCATCCGACGACGCTTCGTTCGATAAACATGGCGCCCTTTAGGGGGCGGCGTGATGGCCTGATCTCGCAGCAGACATGCTGCACCCTTTCAAAAACAACCAAATCCCATTGACCCTGCGCCAGCCCCATGCCCTTTTACCGGCGTGACGCGGCCCTCTTTCAAGGACAAACAGATGATCCCTTCCGTTCTGCCAACCTACAATCGCGCCCCTTTGACCTTTGTCAAAGGCGAAGGCACATGGCTGATCGAGGCGGATGGGCGACGTTTTCTCGACCTTGGCGCGGGGATCGCGGTGAACGCGCTCGGCCATGCGCATCCAGCGCTGGTGAAGGCGCTGACGGATCAGGCCCAAGCGCTGTGGCACACGTCAAACCTTTACCACATCCCGCAGCAAGAGGCGCTGGCTGACCGGCTGGTGGCCGAGACTTTTGCCGACACGGCATTTTTCTGCAATTCAGGGACCGAGGCTTGCGAGTTGGCCGTGAAGATGGCGCGCAAATATTTCTATGAAGCAGGCCAGCCCGAGCGGGTTGAGATCATCACTTTCAGCGGGTCGTTCCACGGCCGTTCATCTGCCGGGATTGCCGCGGCGGGGTCTGAGAAAATGACCAAAGGTTTCGGCCCGCTGCTGCCGGGATTCGTGCATCTCGATCTTGGTGACAGTGACGCGCTGGAGGCCGCCATCACCGATAAAACCGCCGCCATCATGGTGGAGCCGGTTCAGGGCGAAGGCGGCATCCGCGCCGTGCCAGATGCCGAGTTGCAGCAGATGCGCGCGCTTTGTGACCAACATGGGCTGTTGCTGATTATGGACGAGGTGCAATGCGGCGTTGGCCGGACCGGACGGCTCTTTGCCCATGAATGGGCCGGGGTGACACCCGACATCATGATGGTTGCCAAGGGCATCGGCGGGGGCTTTCCGCTGGGCGCGGTGCTGGCAACGGAAAAGGCCGCCTCGGGCATGACCGCTGGCACCCATGGGTCGACCTATGGCGGCAACCCGCTGGGCTGTGCCGTGGGCTGCGCCGTGCTGGATGTGGTCGCCGACGCGGGCTTTCTGGCAGAAGTGAACCGCAAAGCGGGGCTGATGCGTCAGCGCCTTGAGGGGCTGGTGGCCGAGCATCCGGGTGTCTTTGAAGAGGTCCGTGGCGCGGGGCTGATGCTGGGGCTGAAATGCAAAGTGGCGAACGCGGATGTGGTCGCTGCGGGCTATGCCAATGAGTTGATCACCGTACCCGCCGCGGACAATGTGATCCGCCTTCTGCCGCCGCTGACCATTTCCGACGATGAGATCGCCGAGGCCGTAACCCGCCTTGACGCCATCGCGCGCGCGCTGACCCCGGCCTGAACGCCATTCACCTAAAATATTCCTCGGGCACCGGAGGCCGTGGCCTTAGACCCGCAAGACAGAGACGACAGATGAACCATTTTCTTGATATCCACCAAACCGACCCCGCCGATTTGCGGCAGATCATCGACAACGCCGCCGCCATGAAGGCCGCGCGCCAAGGCCGCCCGCGCGGCGCGCCGGATGAAGATCAGCCGCTGAAAGACCACATGGTTGCGCTGATCTTTGAAAAACCTTCGACCCGGACGCGCGTGTCTTTCGACGTGGGCGTGCGTCAGATGGGCGGGCAGACCATGGTCCTTTCGGGGGCGGACATGCAACTGGGCCATGGTGAGACCATCGCCGACACCGCCCGCGTGCTGTCGCGCTATGTCGACATGATCATGATCCGCACCTTCGAAGAGCAGACCCTGCTTGATATGGCCGAACATGCTACCGTGCCGGTGATCAACGGGCTGACCAACCGCACGCACCCCTGCCAGATCATGGCCGACATCCAGACGTTTGAGGAACACCGCGGCCCGATCAAGGGGCGAAAGGTGGTCTGGTCGGGCGACGGCAACAATGTCTTTGCCAGCTTTGCCCATGCGGCGAAACAGTTCGACTTTGATCTCGTCTTTACCGGCCCCGAGCCGCTGGACCCTGAAGCGGCGCTCGACGGGCTTTATACCGTCGAACGCAATCCGCAAAAGGCTGTCGAGGGCGCCGATCTGGTGGTGACCGACACATGGGTCAGCATGCATGATCCGCAATCGGCCCGCGAACGGCGGCACAACCAGCTGCGTGGCTATCAGGTGAACGACGCGCTGATGGCGCTGGCGAAACCTGACGCGCTCTTCATGCATTGCCTGCCTGCGCACCGCGATGATGAGGCGACAAGCTCGGTCATGGATGGCCCGCATTCGGTGATCTTTGATGAGGCCGAAAACCGTCTGCACGCCCAAAAAGCCGTCATGCGCTGGTGTCTGGGGGCATGAGCGACGGCCCCCGCATCGTTGTCGCGGGCGCGGGGGCGATCGGTTGTTTCATCGGCGGGTTGCTGGCCGGGGCGGGGCATTCCGTAACCCTGCTGGCCCGGCCTCGTATTCAGGCCGAGATCCGCACCCACGGGCTGACGTTGACCGATTTTGGCGGCATGGCCCGCTACCTCTCGGCGGATGATCTGACCCTTGCGGGTGATGAGACCTGCCTGCGCGATGCCGATATCGTGCTGGTCACGGTTAAATCGCGCGACACCGAAAACATCGCCCGGCAGATCGCCCGCCACAGCGCGCAGGGCGTGCAGGTTATCAGCCTGCAAAACGGCATGGGCAACCGCGCGGCCTTGGCCCAGCACTTGCCGCAGCATGATCTGCGCGCCGGGCTGGTGCCCTTCAACGTCGTGGCCATGGGACAGGGGTGCTACCACCGGGCAAGCTCGGGCGATCTGGTGATCGAGGGCGGACCGGCGGATCTGGCGATCCGGCTGTCGCTGCCGGATCTGAAGGTGGTGGAACACGCGGATATCACGGCCCTGCAATGGGGTAAGTTCCTGATGAACCTCAACAACGCGCTGAACGCGCTAAGCGGTCTGCCGTTGCAAGCGCAGTTGCAGGATCGGGCGTGGCGGCGGCTGATGGCCGATCAATGGGCCGAGGCGCTTGCCATTCTGCGGGCAGAGAAGATCCGCCCCGCTATGACCACGCCAATCCCGGCGCGTCTGGTCCCGGCGCTGTTGCGCCTGCCGACACCGCTGTTCACACGCATCGCCTTGGCCATGTTGCAGATTGATCCGCAGGCGCGGACCTCCATGGCGCAAGACCTTGCCGCGCGCCGCCCGACCGAGATCGACGCGTTGCAAGGCGAGGTGCAGCGCCGCGGGCAGGCGCTTGGCCGGGCGACACCGGTAACGGATATGGTCTTGCGTGTGATGGGCTGGGCAGAGCTTGCAGGCGAGGGGCTGCCGCATTTGCCGGTCACCGCCTTGCGGGCCGAGATGGCAGCAGGGCAGGACCAGCGGAAAGGGTGAGGCGCGGACGCGCCTGACCTCAGTTCACGAGGGTGTTGAGCACCCAAAAGACCATGGCAGAGAGCAGGGCCGCGGCGGGCACGGTAATTACCCAAGCCGCGACGATGGTCATGAAATGCGACCGGCGCACCAGCTTGCGGCGGCGGCGCTCTTCCTTGGCGATGCGTTTCACTTCGCTGGTTTGGCCGCCGATCCGGCGCAGGCGCCGCTCCATATGCCATTCACGGTAGAACCCCACGCCAAAGACCCCGCCCACAGCGATATGGGTGGAGGACACAGGCAGGCCCAGCCAGCTTGCCACGATCACGGTGATCGCCGCCGAAAGGGCCACGCAATAGGCGCGCATCGGGTTCAGCTTGGTGATCTGGCTGCCGACCATGCGGATCAGTTTCGGCCCAAAAAGGAACAGACCAAAGGAGATGCCGAAGGCGCCGATGATCATGACCCATGTCGGGATGCTGACCTTATCCTCAAAGCCACCGAACTCTGTCGCATGCACGATCGCCGCCAGCGGCCCCACCGCATTGGCCACGTCATTGGCCCCATGCGCAAAGCTGAGAAGGGCGGCAGACAGCACCAGCGGCAGGCCAAAAAGCGTTTTGACCGAGCGGTTGCGGTTCTCCATCCCCTCGGACGCGCGGCGGATCAACGGGGCGGAGATGGCATAGACCACCAGCCCCGTCACCAGCCCGATGATCAAGGCCATGGGCATCTCGATACTGATGATTTTCTTGAGGCCCTTCAGCGCCAAATAGGCCGCAAAGACCCCGGCCATCAGACCCACAAGCACCGGCACCCATGTGCGTGCGGCGGCGATTTTATCGTCTTGGTACAGGATCCGTGCCTTGATGAACGCAAGGAACATCGCCGCCACGGCACCACCCAGCACGGGAGAGATCACCCAGCTTGCGGCGATCATGCTCATCGAGCTCCAGTTGACCGCGCCAAGGCCCGCAGCTGCGATGCCCGCGCCCATGACACCGCCCACGACCGAATGGGTCGTCGACACCGGCGCGCCGACCCATGTGGCAAGGTTTACCCAAAGCGCGGAAGACACCAGCGCTGCCATCATCGCCCAGACAAAGATGCGCGTGTCGGCCACGCTGGCCGGGTCGATGATGCCCTTGGAGATGGTCGAGACAACATCGCCCCCCGCCAGCAAGGCACCGGCGGATTCGCACAAGGCCGCAATCACGATCGCCCCGCCCATGGTCAGCGCATTGGCCCCCACAGCGGGGCCCATGTTGTTGGCCACGTCGTTCGCGCCGATGTTCACCGCCATATAAGCGCCGAAGATCGCCGCCGCGATCACGACAAAGCTAGAGGGCTGATGCCCGAAGAAGACCGCCGCAACAGCACCTGCCACCACGATAAAGGCCAGCGCAATGCCCGGCGCCACGAGGGGGCGGGCGACATAGGTCGCGGCCAGTTCGACTTGCGAAATGCGGTTGAGGTCCTTGTCCAGCGTCTTCCACTGGCTGCCCTGCGGTTCCGTTGCCATTCCTGTATGATCTCCCAACGATCCTAACGTTCAGCGGGGGGTGACATAAGGCTATCGAGGGCGCAAGTCACCCTGTCACAAAATTGTAACATTCGGCGGGGGCGGCATTGGGGTGGGAGAAGGGCAATGGGGCACCGAGCAAAGGCCCGGTGCCGCTAGACTTTAGTGAAAGGCAGATAAGATTGCTTTAAGATCAGGCTCATCCACCAGTTCCGCCGCCTCTTGGGGCGTGAACCACGCGCGTTTGCGCATGCCTGCTTCGGGGTATTCCTCGCTTAAATCGCGCACGCGAGTGAGGTAGACCTGTGTGGTCACGGGCACGGTCAAGCCTTCGCCGAGACCCTTGTCATAGTCGAAAATGCCCATCGGATCGGATTCGATGTCGGCTTTTGTCACCCCGGCCTCTTCCCACGCTTCTTGCAAGGCGGCTCCGGCACCGTCCAACCCGTCGATCGGCCATCCTTTGGGCAAAATCCAGCGGCCTGTGTCACGGCTGGTGATCAGCAGCACCTTTTTGCCTGCCTCGGTGTCGCGGTAGCAAAGGGCCGCAACCTGCACGCGGCGGGGACGTTTGAAAATAGGAAGGACCATATCCTCCCAAGCGCGTCTAAATACTTGTGTCATTACAGAACTATGCCTCGGTCGGGTGTTTTTCTTGTTATCCCCGCATTATATAGTGTTCCCGAACGCAAATCAAACTGCGGCGCGCCGGATCGGCGGGCTTGCAGTATGACCGGCTAGAAATGAGGCATGATCGTTATGGCAACTGGCACGCAGGCGGACGGGGGCGCGGCACGGGGGGCAGGCGCCGATATCGGGGTATACGGGCTAGGCACCATGGGCTCTGCTCTGGCGCTGAACTTGGCCGACAACGGCTTTACCGTGGCGGTGAGCAATCGTGAGGCAGAGTGGATCGCGCCTTTCCTTGACGAAGCCGGCCCGCTGGCCGAGCGCCTGATCGGGACCGAGCGGCTGGAAGATTTCGTCGCCGCCATCGCCCGCCCGCGCAGCATCTTGTTCATGATCCCCTCTGGCGCACCGGTCGATGCGATGATCGAGACGATCAAACCGCTGCTGGATGAGGGCGACACCTTGATCGACGGCGGCAACGCCGATTTCCACGACACCCGCCGCCGCAGTGCCGCATTGGACGGCACCGGTCTGCATTTCGTCGGCATGGGCGTGTCGGGCGGAGAGGCCGGGGCGCGCAATGGCCCGTCGATGATGGTGGGCGGCAGCGAACATTCGTGGACCCAGTTCAAACCGATGGCCGAGACGATTGCCGCCCATTTCGAAGGCTCCCCCTGCGTGGCGCATCTGGGCCCCGACGGGGCTGGGCATTTCGTCAAGACGGTGCATAACGGTATCGAATATGCCGACATGCAGATGATCGCCGAAGTCTACGGCCTGCTGCGGGATGCAGGCGGGCAGGGCGCGGTGGAGATCGGCAACCTTTTCGCCGACTGGCGCAAGGGTCCGCTGAACTCCTATCTGATCGAAGTGTCGGCAGCCGCGCTTTTGTCGGTCGATGCCCAAAGCGGCACGCCGATGGTCGACGTGATCCGAGATCAGGCGGGGCAAAAGGGCACTGGGCGCTGGACCTTGATCGAAGCGCTCAAGATGGGGCAATCGGCCAATACCATCGAAGCCGCCGTCGGCGCGCGTGGTTGGTCGAGCGAAAAGGCCGTGCGCGAGATGGCCGAACCGCTGCTGCCAGAGGGCGTGCAAGACGCGCCACTGCCTGAGGTGGACGATCTGGAGATGGCGCTTTTGGCCGGGCGGATCATCGGCCACGCGCAGGGCTTTCGCATCCTTTCGGCGGCGTCGGAGGAGTTCGACTGGTCCCTCGACATGGCGCGGATTTCCGAGATTTGGCGGGCGGGCTGCATCATCCGCTCGGCGCTGTTGGACGAGTTTGCCGACGCCTTCCGGGGTGAGTTGCCGGGCGGGCATCTGATCCTTGCCCCCGCCATGCGCAAACGGCTGGAAGAGAGCGTTCCCGCGTTGCGGCGTGTGGTGGCGGCGGGCGCGCTGCTCGGCGTGGCGCTGCCTGCGCTGTCGGCGGCGCTCGCGTGGTATGATAGCATGCGCCGGGCGCGCGGCACGGCCAATATGATCCAAGCTCAGCGCGATTTCTTCGGCGCGCATGGGTTCGAGCGGATAAGCGAAGAGGGCAAATTCCACGGGACGTGGACGCCTCTGCCGTAAGGGTGCTTGCGGGTCCGGAATCAGGCCGAAGGCGCCGGACCATCGCCTGCACGCCCGGTCGGGGAGGCGATTTAGCAACGGGCGGAACACGACGAAAAGCCCACCCATGGTTGCGCCATAAAGTGGCATGAAATGAGCGTAGCATCGCCACCCCGCGGGGAGGCGATGGACCTCGTTAGGCTTTGGCAAACGGGTCCACCGGATAGCTCACATGCGCCAGATAAAGCCCCTGCGGCGGGCAGACCGGCCCACAGGCCGCACGGTCCTTTGCCGCAAGCGCCGTCCCCATATCCGCCACGCTCCAAGAGCCCGCGCCGACACGCTCTAGCGAGCCGACGAAGCTGCGCACCTGATTGTGCAGGAAAGACCGCGCGCGCACGTCGAAATGATATTCCGTCCCGGCCATGGTCTCGACCTGAGAGACCTGCAAGCGGTCCAGCGTTTTCACCGGGCTTTCCGCCTGACAGACGGTTGAGCGGAAGGTGGTGAAATCATGTTTACCCACCAAGAGAACCGCCGCCGCCTGCATCGCCTCTACATCCAAGCCATGTTTGATCTGCCAAACCAGCCCCGCCTGATGCACCGCCGGGGCGCGGCGGCTGAGGATGCGGAAGTGATAGCGCCGCTCAAGCGCCGAGAAACGGGCGTGGAAATCATCGGGGGCCAGTACGCAATCGGTGATTGCAATGGGCTGCGGTTTCAGATGATAATTCAGCGCCTCGCCCAGCCGGAAGGGCCGCCAGTCGCGGGCCATGTCGCAATGGGCGACCTGCGCCAGCCCATGCACGCCGGTATCGGTGCGCCCGGCGGCGGCGATGGTATGCGCGCCCGGCTCCAACTTGGCCAAGGCGGCCTCGATCGCGCCTTGTACCGTGGGCTGGTCAACCTGACGTTGCCACCCATTGAAGGGCGCACCGTGGTATTCGATTTTTAAGGCATATCTGGGCATGAACGGGGCCTTAGCGCGGGCGGGCGCTTCTGGCAATCCCCGGCTGCCGACCCTATGTTAACGGCAAAGACAAAGGGACGGGCGCAGCTTTGGGTATCACAGGCATTGCCGACGGCATTTGGCGGCAGTTTGAGAATGTCACCGACACGGTGGGAGAGACGTTTTTCGAGCCGGTGATCCGGCTTGGGGTCACGGGTCTTGCGCGCTCGGGTAAGACGGTTTTCATCACCTCGCTGGTGGCGAACCTGCTGGACCGGGGGCGGATGCCGGGGCTACTGGCGGCCTCCGAAGGGCGGATAGAGGCGGCGTTTTTGCAGCCACAGCCCGACGATACCGTGCCGCGTTTTGACTATGAGAACCACCTCGCCGCGCTGACCGGCAAGACGCCGCATTGGCCGGAAAGCACGCGGGCGATCTCGGAATTGCGGCTGTCGCTCAAGGTGCGGCCCAATGGGCTGCTGGCGGGGCTGCAAGGGCCACGCACGCTGCATCTGGATATCGTGGATTACCCCGGCGAATGGCTACTTGATCTGGCGCTGATGGATGTCTCCTACGCCGAATGGTCCGCGCAGGTGATTGAGCGTATCGCCTCGCGTGAGGAGGCGGCGAGCTACCGCGCCTTGGCCGAGCAGACCGACCCCCATGCCGAGTTGGAAGAAACCACCGCCCGCAGGCTTGCCGACAGCTTTGCCGATTATCTGCAAACCGCCCGCGCCAATGGCTATTCCGACTGTACGCCGGGGCGGTTTCTGCTGCCCGGTGACCTTGCAGGCTCACCGGTGTTGACCTTCGCGCCGCTGCCGGGCTCCGACGGGGCACCGCGTAAGTCGCTGATCCGCGAGATGGCGCGGCGGTTCGAGGCCTATAAGAAACAGGTCGTGCAGCCCTTCTTCCGGGATCATTTCTCTAGGATCGACAGGCAGGTGGTGCTGGTCGACGCGCTTGGCGCGATCCACCAAGGGCCGCGGGCGGTCGAAGACCTGCGCGGCGCGATGGCCGATATTCTGGGCGCCTTCCGTCCGGGGACAAACAACTTCCTGACCAGCCTGCTGCGCGGCAAGCGGGTTGAGAAAATCCTGTTTGCGGCCACCAAGGCCGACCACTTGCATCACAGCCAGCACCCCCGCTTGAGCGGCATCATGCAGGCGCTGATCCGCGACGCGCGGGACCGGGCGCAATACGCAGGCGCGGGCACGCGGGCGATGGCCATCGCCAGCCTGCGCGCCACGACCGAAGACGTGATGACCCATGGCGGTGAGCCGCTCGACGTGGTGCGCGGCACGCTTTTGAACGACGATGAAACACGCGGGCGGCAGGCGGCATTCTACCCCGGAGAGTTGCCTGAAGACCCGGCGCATTTGCTGACCCCCGCCCGGCAGGGCGCGCAGGAATGGCTGGGGGCGGATTACCAGATCATGCGTTTTGCGCCGGCGGTGTTGGAATTGCGCCCCGGCGACGGCCCGCCCCATATCCGGCTCGACCGCGCGGCGGAGTTTCTGATCGGGGACCGACTATGAGCGAAGTGTTGACACGCCCCACCACTCTGCGTCCCGCGCAGCCCTTGGACGCAGGCGCAGTAGGGGGGATCATGAGCGATTTTGCCCGCGATACTAAATGGTTGCCGCGCATTCATACGGCGGCTGAGGATATCGCCCACGCTGACGCAATGATCGCCCGCGGCTGGGTCACGGTGGCCGAGCAGTCAGGCCGGATCGCCGGATTCGCGGCCTGTGAGGGCGGGGAGTTGGATGCACTTTATGTGTCGCAGGCGGCGCGGGGACGGGGCATCGGATCGGCCTTGTTGCGAAGGTTAAAGACGCGCCATAAGGCACTGACTTGCTGGACATTTCAGGCCAATGCAGAGGCCATCGCTTTCTACCGCCAACATGGGTTTGCCGAAACCGCCCGTGGCGATGGCAGCGCCAATGACGAAGGGCTGCCCGATCTAACATTGCACTGGCAAAGGGAGGCCGCCTGATGGCCCGGGGACCGATCCTGTTCGACCTAGAAGAAGACGCCAAGCCCCAGCCCTCGGTCGCCGACGCGCCAGCCGTGCCGGAGTTGGACGTCGAAGCGCCGCCGCCCAAGGGCCAAGCGATGCAGATCGCGGCACGGCTCGCCGCGCGCAAACCCTCGCGGCTGGTGCGGATGTTCTGGGCGCTGGCCGGGGCGCTGGTGACGGCGCTGGTGTCGATCGCGGCTTGGACCTTCGTGATCGACCTGATGGCGCGCTACCCGCTGCTGGGCTGGGCGATGACGCTGCTGATCGGGGCGTTCTTGCTGGTGCTACTGCTGCTGTCGCTGCGCGAAATGGCGGCCTTTGGGCGTCTGGCGCGGCTGGACGGGCTGCGCCATGACGCGGGCGAGGCGCTGGCACAGGGGGATTTGGCCGCCGCACGCAGCGTGACGGATCGGCTGGAAACGCTTTACAAACACCGTGAAGACACCCGCTGGGGCCGCGACCGGCTGACCGAACTGCGCGGCGATCAATTCGATGCCGAGGCGCTGCTAGGGCTGGCCGAGAGCGAGGTTCTAGCCCCCCTCGACCGCGCCGCCACCCGCGAGGTCGAGGCCGCCGCCCGGCAGGTCGCCGCCGTCACCGCGCTGGTCCCCTTGGCGCTGGCTGATGTGGCCGCGGCGCTCAGCAGCAACCTGCGGATGATCCGCCGCATTGCCGAGATCTATGGCGGGCGTTCGGGCTTTTTCGGCTCGTGGCGGCTGACCCGCGCAGTGCTGTCGCATTTAGTCGCCACCGGGGCCGTGGCGGTGGGCGACGACCTGATTGAGCCGCTTTTGGGGGGCTCCATCGTGGCCAAGCTGAGCCGACGTTTTGGCGAAGGGCTGGTGAATGGCGCGCTGACAGCTCGGGTCGGGGTGGCCGCGATCGAGGTCTGCCGCCCGCTGCCCTTTGCCCGCGAAACACGCCCCGGCGTGCGGGGCATCGTCAAACGCGCGCTGACCGGGGTGTTCGGCAACGGCTAACGGATCAGGCCGCTGCGACCGCCTCCCGCACGGCGCGCAGCGGGTGTTGGATCAGGCCGGGCCAAGGTGAGACCTGCAACCCGGGGGCATAGCCCCACCGCGCGGCCTCCGGCGCCTGTTCCGCCGTCATCTGCGGGACCCCGGTATAGCTTTGATTTCCATCCGCGATGCCTTCGGGCAGCGCCGCTTCGGAAAGGTCGATGAAACGCGCGATCCGGCGCAGGGCGCGGGGGGCGTCGGCGACGATATCCTCGTAGCGCAGCACCATCACCGCATGGAGATAGGGCAGGTCGCCCAACATCTGCGCCTGCGCCCCGATCCAGTGATCGATCAACGCCTGTGGCGGGGCATCGACCCATGCGGCGACGGAGGCCGCGACCGCTTCGGGGTGGCGCAGAACCACGATGAACTGCGACATCGGAAAGAGGTGCTGCATCAACCGCATGCGGGTCAGGTTCACCGGCGATTTCTCAACCCGCCAGCGCAGGTCGGGGGCGAACCACGGCGCCCAGTCCTGCGTCAGGCGGGTCTTTGTCTCCAAAGTGTTGAGCGGGTGGGCCTCGGTCAGATGTTCCTGTGGATTGGTCGCGAAATGCATGGGCCGTCCGGATTGCGCCGTATGGGGGATGGCCCCTTGCAGGTAGACGCCTTCATTCTCGGGCGCTGCCGATCCGGTGATGCCGCCCGCGCCCGGCAGGGCATTGGCCAGCCGATTGACCAACGACGTGCCAGAGCGGTGCAGCCCGCCGATGAACAGATAGCGCGGAGGGGTCTGGGCAGGCATTGGCGGGCTCTGATTGGGGCTGGGCAGGGTACGGTGGCCAGAAGCTAGGACCGCCATGCCCGTCGTCGAGAAATGTTTGCATTAACATTTGTTATCGGAACGGAGGGGGCGCTAGGGGGGTCACCTCTCCATAAGGAGACCCGCTCATGTTCATTTGCCACATTGCCCTCGGGGGCTGCCTCACAGCGCCGTCTGTCAACTATGGCGTGACCGAAGATACCGGCGGTCACATCGCCTATATCTTGGGGGCCGCGCGCGCGCAGGCGGCACGGGGTGATGTGGATGCAGTGCAGATCGTGACCCGTGCTTTCGATGAGCCGGCGCTCGGGGCGGTTCACGCCCAGGCCGAGCAGCAGGTCAGCCGCAGCCTGTCGATCCGGCGGCTTTGGACCGCGCAGCGGGGGTATCTGAGCAAAGAAAACCTCGCCGCGGAAATTCCCGCACTGGTGGATGCTTTTCTAGAGGGTTTGGCGCAGGCGCAGGGGTTGCCGGATGTGATCCACGCGCATTTTGCCGATGCGGCGCAACTGGCACTGGCGGCGCGCGCGCGTTTTGGTATCCCGGTGATCTATACCCCGCATTCGCTGGCGCTGAGTAAATCGGGGTCTGCAGTAGATACCGACCGGGTCGCGGCGGAACGGCGCGCGCTGCTAGAGGCGGATGCGGTGGTGCTGTCTTCGCGCGATGAGGCAGAGGTGCAGGTCGCCGCCTATGGGGCGGATGCGCAGGCGCGGGTGCACCGCGTCTCTCCGGGTGTGTCGCTGCGCCGCCCGGCAGAGGCCGGGGCGGGCCGCGCCTTGCTGGCGGATAGGCTGAGCGATCCCGACCGCCCTACGCTGCTGGCCGTGGCGCGCCCCGTGGCCCGCAAGAACCTTGCAACCTTGGCGCGGGTCTATGCGGACAGCCCTGCGCTACAGGCGCGGGCGAACCTTGTGATCCTCGCAGGGCAGCACGGCGATGCGCTGCAGGCGAATGCAGAGGCCCGCGCGGAACTGACCCGCCTGCGCGAGACGCTGGAGGTGCCAGCGTTGCGGGGCAAGGTGGCATTGCCGCCCAGTCATACGCAGGGCGATGTGGCCGCACTTTATGACCGCGCGGCGCAAACGGGCGGGGTTTTCGTGAACCTCGCGCTGCATGAACCCTTTGGCCTGACCATGTTGGAGGCGGCCTCTCATGGATTGCCGGTGGTGGCGACGCAAGAGGGCGGGCCTGCTGATATCGTGGCGGACCTTGGGCATGGCATCTGCGTCCCGCCCCGCGATGTGGAGGCGATAGAGGCGGCGCTGTTGAAGCTTTTGGACGAGCCTGCATTCTGGGCCGAGGCTGCACAAGCCGGGCGTGCCCATGTCGGGCGCTACGATTGGTCGAAATGGGCCGAAGAGGTGCAACATATCTGCGAGGATGTTTGCAACCCCGCGCCAGTGACGGCGCAAGCGTCGGTCATGCTGGCCAGCGACATCGACAACACGCTGACCGGCTGCGCGCCTTCTGCTGCTTTGTTCAACGCATGGATCGCCCGCGACCGTCCGATGTTTGCCGTGGCCACGGGCCGCAGCCTGCCGGAGGCCCGCCGCATTCTGCGCGATTGGAACCTGCCAAGCCCGCGTGTTTTCATCACTTCTGTCGGCACTGAGGTCTATCTGCCTGATGCGGAAGGGCGGCTTTGTCTGGATGAGCGTTTCGCCCAAAAGCTCGACGCCGGATGGCAGCGCGACCGGGTGGAGCGCGCGCTGAAGGAGTTCGGCTTTAACTGGCAGGCGCGGGTCGAACAGCGGCGCTGGAAGCTCAGCGGTTTCGGCGACATGCGCACCGCGCGCCGGTTGGAACGGCATCTGGCACGGCGCGGTGTGGCGGCGCAGATCGTGGCCTCCCACGGGCGGTTGATCGATGTCTTGCCTTTGGCCGCGGGCAAGGGCCCTGCGGTCTGTGCCGCGGCGCGGCGGTTGGGCATGACAATGGACCGGGTCGTGGTGGCCGGGGACAGTGGCAATGATTTCGATATGTTGCAGGCCGTGGAGGATGGGCCGGGCCGTGGCATCTTGGTCGGCAATGCAATGGACGGGCTGCGCGAACGTCTGAGCGGTAGGCGGCTCTACCATGCCCGCGCGGCCCATGCGGCGGGGGTTTTGGAAGGGCTGGAGACCTTTGGTTTCGCCCTCAACGCGATGGAGCCGCCGGTCAAGATGGTGGCGCAATGACCCGGCCCATCGGTTACTTCGTCCACCATCAGGGCCGGGGCCATGCGGAACGTTGCGCCGCAGTGGTCAACGCGCTGCCGGAGAGCCAGCCGGTGACCGTCTTTTGCGCCAAGCCCGATATCTTTCCCGCCTTCACCCGGCAGGTTGAAGTTATTGCCTTGCCGTCGCTCTTTGAGCCCACAGGAAACGAAGACATCAATGATACCACCAACGCGCCGGATACGGTGCATTGCGCGCCGCTCGGCTGGCCGGGTATTCGGCAGGCCATGGCGCAACTGGCCTCTTGGTTCGCCAGCGCCAATCCGGTGCTGATGATCAGCGATGTCTCGGCGGAAGTGGCCCAACTGGCACGGATCTGTTCGGTGGCGCATGTGAAAGTGCTGCAGCACGGGCAGCGCGACGATCCGGGGCATCAGGCGGCCTATGACGGGGCTGTCGGACTGCTTTGCCCCGCCGCAAAGGCGCTGGCGCAGCCTGATTGGCCCGCACGGCATATGGCAAAGACGCATTTCGCAGGGGGCTTGGGGGTCGACGTAAAACGCCCCGATCCGGCGCGGCGCGCCATGTTGCGCGACCAGCTTGGCATCGCGCCGGATCAGCGCATGGTGGTTGTCATGTCAGGCGGGGGCGGCACCGGATTTGCCTCGGCGCCCTTTGGCATCGCGGCGCGGGCGCTGCCTGAGACGGCATTCGTCACCATCGGTCGGATGGCGCGGGATTGGCACGCGACCGAACCTGCGAACCTGCACCATCACGGTTGGGTCGATAACGCGGCGGATTATCTGGCGGCGGCGGATATGGTCGTGGCCTCGACAGGCAATACCACCTGTCATCAGATCCTCGCTGCCGAGACGCCGTGGTTGGCCGTACCGGAGTGGCGCTATTTCGATGAACAGATCGAAAAGGCCGAGGCGCTGCACCGCGCGGGGGCGGCGCATCATCTGGCGCATTTACCATCTTCTGCCGGAGCATGGCGCGCGGCGATCCAACGCACGTTCGATACCCATGACCCGGCCCTGCAGCGCGGCCTGGTCGATGAAGATGCCGCGGCTCAGACCGCCCGTTGGCTGACCGGCCTGACCGATCAGTTGCTATCCGAAACATCCAATGAAACCGGAGATTTACATGACGTCGTTCACCCCATCCGTGCCTGAAACCACCACAGTCAGCGCGCTGACGCTTGCGCGGGGGCGGGCTGCTCATCTGCGCAATGTGATCCTTGGCCTGACCCGTCAGACCCGACAGCCGGATGAACTGGTGATCGGGGTCATGCAAGACACGCTTTATGACGATCTGCCGCAGACCGATTTCCCGATCCGACAAGTGCAGGTCACGGGCCGCGAATTGCCGCTGTCACGCGCGCGTAATACCGTCGCGGCAGAGGCCATGGGCGATTGCCTTGTCTTTCTCGACGTGGATTGCATTCCGGCCCCAGAGCTGATCGCCGACTATATGGGCTATGCGGTGCCGGGCAACGGGCTGATCATGGGCGAGGTCAATTACCTCCCCGCGGGCACGGCGACCGAGGGATGGAGCTATGACACGCTCAAAGCCGTGGCCGTGCGCCATTCCGACCGCCAAGGACCGCCCGCAGAAGGGCTGAAGCGCTGCAACGATTACCGCTGCTTCTGGTCGCTGAACTTTGCCATTCACCGCGCGGATTGGGACCGCTCCGGCGGGTTTGACGAACGTTTCACCGGCTACGGGGGCGAGGATACCGACTTTGGCCGCGAATTGGATGAACGCGGCGTGCCGATCCACTGGGCAAAGGGGGCGAAGGTGTTTCACCAGCATCACCCGCATTGCATGCCGCCGATTCACCACATCCCGTCGATCCTGCGCAATACCGAGATCTTTGCCGACAAATGGGGTCACCGCACTATGAACCACTGGCTCACCGCTTTTCGCCTGATGGGTTTGGTGGGGGCTGATGGCGATACGCTGGTGCAGCTGCGCGAACCGGATGCGGATGATTTTGCGCTTTGTGAACAGCAGTCAGACCAGCCCTATGCCAATACCGCGCGTGTGCTGCGCCACCTCCGGGGCGAAGAGCGGATCGCGGCGGAATGACCCTGCGCATCGCCATCGTCGGCCATATTCGGCACCCCATCGCCCCGCCGTTCAAGGGCGGGATGGAGGCTTTTACCCATAGCCTTGCCCGTATGCTGGCCGAGCGGGGCCATGACGTGACCCTGTTGGCCTGTGGCGATAGTGCAACGGGCCTGCCGCCGGGGGTCAAACTGCTGCCGATTTGCGAAACGCATTACGACGCACGCTATCCGTGGCATGAGTTTCACGGCACCGATGCGCTGAACGACCACCTCGATGCCTGCTATGCCCGCGCCGCTCGGCTGCTGCTGGAGGGGCGCTTTGACGTGGTACACAACAACGCGCTGCACCGCTACCTTCCGCGGCTCTCGCGGGCGGAGCGGCTGCCGATGGTCACTTCATTGCATATTCCGCCCTTTAAGGTGCTGCGCGGCGCGCTGATGGATGGGGCGGCGCCATGGCATCTGTCGTCTGTGGTGTCGGCCCGGCAGCGCGGCATCTGGTGGCCCGAGGGCGCGCCGGAAACGGCGCATGTGGTACACAACGGCATCTACCTTTCCGAATGGCCCCAAGGCGGGCCGGGCGATGGGAGCGCTGTCTGGGCCGGGCGCATTACCCCGACCAAGGGCACCCATCTGGCGGCAGAGGCGGCGCAGATCGCCGGGGTGCCGCTGCGCATCTACGGCGTGGTGGAGCATCAGGACTACCTTAACGACATGGTAAGACCGCATCTTTATGACGATGTGGCCTATGTTGGGCATCTGGATACAGAGGCCCTTGGGCGGGCCTATGGCAGGGCGTCGGTGGCGCTTTTCACCCCGCAGTGGGAGGAACCCTTTGGCCTC
The DNA here is from genome assembly GCF_001634775.1 of Sulfitobacter sp. HI0027. NCBI lineage: Bacteria > Pseudomonadati > Pseudomonadota > Alphaproteobacteria > Rhodobacterales > Roseobacteraceae > Sulfitobacter > Sulfitobacter sp. HI0027. The sequence continues at coordinate 16,197 of NZ_LWER01000183.1, read as the reverse complement.
GCGGCGGTAGAGGCGATGGCGACGGGCCTGCCAGTGGCCGCGACGCCGCATGGGGCGGTTGAAGAAGTGTTGGGCGAGGCGGGCGTTATTGCTGTGGATGACAGCCCCGTGGCCTTGGCTGAGGCACTGCGACAGGCGCTCGCGATCCCCGCCGAGGTGCCGCGCGCCCGTGTGGCGCGGCTGTTTGATGCGCAGGCGATGGTGACAAAGTTCGAGCGGCTTTATCACGCGGCCCTAGCGCAGGGCGACGCGGTGGTGCCGCACAGAACATATCCGGCGATCGCCCTGCATGTGGAGGGTGCGGATCGGCCTTTGGCAGAGGCAGGTTAAAGGGCCGCTTCGGACTGCGGCATATAGAGGTATGCAGGCTCGAACTGGCCGACCTTATGCAGCCCCGCGCGGTCATGGATCAGCAGTTTGCCGCCCGTCACCGCACAGCAGCCGTGTTCGCGCAATTCGCGCAATGTTCGGCTGACATGCACCGAGGTGAGGCCGGTAGCATCGGCGATGTCGGTCTGGCGCAGGCTGAAGGGCAGGCTTTGACGCTCCATACCGTAGGCGGCGGACATGCGGGCATCAAATTCGCTCAGGAAATTCGCGACCCGCGCGAGCGCGCGCATGGCGCTGTTGCGCATCACCCAATGGCGGTGGATGGAGGCATCGACCAAAGTCATGAGCCAGAGTTTCCGGGCCATTTCAACATCGCCATTCAGCAATTCGCGCAGCGGCTCATGCGCGATCATGGCGACCCGCGTATCGGTCAGCGAAATGACATCATGGTCTAGCCGTTTGAGCGGGAAGGCATGGAGATCGACAAACTCTCCGGGGAACTGCAGGGCGACGAACGTGCTCCGCGCGCGCTGCCCGCGGGGCACGCTGCGGGCGATGAGCCCATCCAGCAGCAGCAGGCTATAATCCAAGAAATCACCCCTGCGGCTGATCACGGCGCCCGGCGTAAATTGCTTGTGCTGGGTCAACAGCGGCGCAAGCCTAGCCCATTGCGCACCGTCTAGATGGTCCACCATGCCACAGGGCTTGACCGACATATCGTTGTAAAAGGAGTCTTTGATCGTCACACGTAAGTCTTTCGCCCAATGAAAATGACGCGGGTCCTTAAATGCAGGGTCCGCGGGCTATATCTTTTATCGAAAGGCTTATGATGCTGATTTTGCCGAAAAATTCAAGGGAAGGCCGGGGATCATAAAAAATGTTAAGTTTGGCGGGCGGCGCATGTGGCGGGATTTTCAGCACGGATTGTTGCGCTTCTTCCGGGGCTTGTCGGGGCAGGGGGGGCTGTTTATAAGCGCCCCTATGACACGCCTCACCGCGATCATTATTCGAATTATATCCCCGGCGCTCTGAGCAATTGAGACGCCGGGCCGAGGTGCTTGAGCCATTCGCACCGACCGAGATTGAATAACCCCCATATGCCTAAAGGACGCTCCCCATGTGCGCCGAGACCCCCGACTACAAAGCCACGCTGAACCTGCCCAAGACCGATTTCCCCATGCGCGCCGGACTGCCCAAGCGCGAGCCCGGCTGGCTGGAGCGGTGGGAGAAGATCGGCGTCTATGACCGCTTGCGCGAGAAAGAGGGGCGTCAGCCCTTCACGCTGCATGACGGCCCTCCCTATGCCAACGGGCATTTGCACATCGGTCACGCGTTGAACAAGACGATCAAGGACATGATTGTGCGCAGCCATCAGATGATGGGCTATGACGCGCGCTACATCCCTGGCTGGGACTGCCACGGCCTGCCGATCGAATGGAAGATCGAAGAGCAGTACCGCAAGAAGGGCCGCGACAAGGATCAGGTGCCGATCAATGAATTCCGCGCCGAATGTCGCGAGTTCGCCCGCGGTTGGGTCGACGTGCAGCGCGAGGAATTCAAGCGTCTGGGCATCACCGGCAATTGGGAAAACCCCTATCTGACCATGGATTTCCATGCCGAGCGTGTCATCGCCGAGGAATTCATGAAGTTCCTGATGAACGGCACGCTTTATCAAGGCTCCAAGCCTGTGATGTGGTCGCCGGTTGAGAAAACCGCGCTGGCCGAGGCCGAGGTTGAGTATCACGACAAGGAAAGCCACACCGTTTGGGTGAAGTTCAAGGTGGTCGGGACCGAGGGCGATCTGGACGGGGCGCAGGTGGTGATCTGGACCACAACGCCTTGGACCATGCCCTCGAACAAGGCCGTGGTGTACGGCGAGGGCATTTCCTATGGCCTTTACGAAGTGACCAGCACACCGGACGAATGCTGGGCCAATGTTGGCGAGCGTTTCCTGCTGGCCGATGATCTGGCGGCGGATGTCTTTGCCCGCGCCCGTCTGGAAGACGGTATGTGGAACCGTGTGCGCGGTGTCGAGAATGACGAATTAGCCAAGATTTCGCTTTTGCACCCGCTGGCCGGCGCCGAAGGGGCGGAGGGCGAGTGGGATGATCCGCGAGATTTCCGTGCCGCCGATTTTGTGACTTCGGACGAGGGGACTGGCTTCGTGCACTGCGCGCCGTCGCACGGTCTTGAGGAATACGAGCTTTATCGCGATCTGGGCATGCTGCCGCAGGTCATCACCTACAACGTCATGGAAGACGGCCGTTTCCGCGACGATCTGCCGTTCTTTGGCGGCAAGGCGATCCTCAAGCCGAACGGCAAAGAGGGCAACGCCAACAGCGCCATCATCGACAAGCTGGTTGAGGTCGGCGGGCTGCTCGCGCGCGGCAAGATCAAGCACAGCTATCCGCATAGCTGGCGCTCCAAGGCGCCGGTGATCTACCGCAACACGCCGCAGTGGTTTGCCGCGATCGACAAGGTTGTCGGCGACGGGCTGGACCAGAACGGCAAGACCATCCGCGAACGCGCATTGACTTGCATCGACAAGGTCAATTGGGTGCCGAAATCTGGCCGCAACCGCCTGCATTCGATGATGGAAGCACGGCCTGACTGGGTGCTCAGCCGCCAGCGCGCCTGGGGCGTGCCGCTGACCTGTTTTGTGCGCAAGGGTGTGGCGCCGACAGATGAGAACTTCCTGCTGCGCAATCCTGAGGTCAATCAGCGTATCGTTGAGGCCTTCGAGGCCGAAGGCGCGGATGCCTGGTATGCGGAAGGCGCGAAAGAACGCTTCCTTGAGGGCATCGTCGATCCGGCAGAGTTCGATCAGGTGACCGACATCCTCGACGTTTGGTTTGACAGCGGCTCGACCCATGCCTTCACCCTGCGCGACCGTGAAGACGGGACCGAGGACGGCATCGCTGACGTTTATATGGAAGGCACCGACCAGCACCGCGGGTGGTTCCACTCCTCGCTGTTGCAGTCTGTGGGCACCACGGGCCGCGCGCCTTACCGCAACGTGGTGACGCACGGTTTCACGCTGGACGCGAAGGGCATGAAGATGTCCAAATCCATCGGCAACACCATCGTGCCCGAGAAGATCGTCCAGCAATATGGCGCCGATATTCTGCGGCTTTGGGTGGCGCAGACCGATTACACCGCCGACCAGCGGATCGGGGATGAGATCCTCAAAGGCGTGGCCGACAGCTATCGCCGCTTGCGCAACACCATGCGCTATATGCTCGGCGCGTTGAATGATTTCAGCGAGGCGGACCGGGTTGATCCGGCAGATATGCCGGAGCTAGAGCGGTGGGTGCTGCACCGGGTGGCGGAACTCGACAAGGTGGTGCGCGACGGCTTTGCGCGCTTTGACTTCCAAGGTGTGTTCCAGGCGGTGTTTACCTTTGCCACCGTCGATCTCTCGGCCTTCTACTTCGATATCCGCAAGGATGCGCTTTATTGCGATGGCGATACCCTGCGCCGCCGCGCCGCGCGCACGGTGCTGGATATCCTGTTCCACCGTCTGACCACATGGCTTGCACCTGTGCTGGTCTTCACGATGGAAGAAGTCTGGCTGGAGCGCTTCCCGGGCGACGACTCCTCGGTGCATCTGGTGGATATGCACGAAACGCCTGAAGCATGGCTAAACCCGGAACTGGCGGCGAAATGGGCCAAGGTCCGTGCCGCGCGCCGTGTGGTGACGGCGGCGCTGGAGGTGCAGCGGACCGAGAAGGTGATCGGTGCCTCGCTCGAAGCGGCCCCCGTTGTGCATGTCGACGACGCGGCGCAGCGCGAGGCGTTGGAGAGCGTGTCCTTTGAGGACGTAGCCATCACCTCTGACATCACCGTAACCGGCGATGCAGCCCCGGCTGAGGCCTTCCGCATGCCCGAGACGCAAGGCGTGGCGGTGGTATTCGAAAAGGCCGAGGGTGCCAAATGCGAGCGCTGCTGGAAGGTGCTGCCGGATGTCGGCACGCATGAGCATCCCGGCGTTTGCGGGCGCTGTGATGAGGCGGTGCGTGAGGCTTTGGCGGACGCCTGAGCCAGCATTAGAACTGAAAATGGCGGGCGGCGGTTTATCTGTCGCCCGTTTTCCTTTGCGCCACCCTGATCATATGTCCTGCCCGGTGGCACACCCGCTGGAGGGCAATTTTGCAGCGTTTCCACAGATCGCACCTTCAGCGGCTCTTGGACGCCCATGCCCGCCGGAAAGGTAGCAACGTCCCCTAGGGAGGGCGATGCCCTAAGCGCTCTTTCGCAGGCGCGTTTTCTGACGCAGAATGAGGCGATGAAACAAGCCTCCCTCTCCACGCCCTTCGGCGATCTGACCCTGACCGAAGAGGACGGGGCGATCACGGCGCTTGGGTGGGGGCAGGCAGCGCGGCAGGATCGCTCGGACCTGCTGGATGCCGCGCTGCGCCAACTCAAGGAATACGCGACAGCCGAGCGTCAAAGCTTTGACCTACCGCTGCGCGTTATGGGGAGCGACTTCCAGCGCGCGGTCTGCACCGCGATTCTTGCGATTCCCTTTGGCCACACCCGCACCTACGGAGAGATTGCCCGCGACCTCGGCGTGCCTGCGCAAGCGGTGGGTGGGGCCTGTGGCGGCAATCCGATCCCGGTCATTATCCCATGCCACCGGGTAATGGGGGCAAAGGGTCTGACCGGTTTTAGCGGGGCAGGCGGGGTCGAAACCAAGGTCGCATTGCTGCGCCATGAAGGCGCGGCGGGGCTGCTGATCTAACCTCGTAAAGCAGGCTCAGTCTTCGGCGAGAGGGATCAACTGCTGCGCAGCACCAGCGCAGATCAGGTAGATTGAGGTGATCACCAGCCCCCAGTGGGCCCAGCTTTCGGGGTGAAAGTTCACCCAAGCCGACCAGCCCGCGAAGAAGGTCCATGCCAGCGCCATGGGCAATGTCACGGGGCGCCAACGCTCGGTCCGGACGGGGTGCACGAACTTGATCGGCAGAAACATCGCTGCGGCAAGGATCGTGACCACGATTAGGCTGACCCACCACTGGGGCTGCAAAGCAAAGAGCACCAGCACCAGCATGTTCCAGCAGCCGGGAAAACCTTTAAAGGAATTGTCCTTTGTTTTCATGCGGGTGTCGGAGAAATACATGACGCTGGCAAAGGTGATGATAATGATCATCGCCCAACCGCTCCAGCCATCCATCAGCCCCGAGGTGAACAGCGCGAAGGCCGGGATGAAGACATAAGTGAGATAGTCGATGATGAGGTCCATCAAGACGCCATCGAATTCGGGGGCGTTGGTCTTCACATCGTATTTGCGCGCTAGCGGGCCGTCGATACCATCGACGAAGAAGGCGATCACCAGCCAAAGGAACATCAGGTCCCATTTCTCTTCCACAGCGGCGAGCATGGCAAGCATCGCCAGCACCGCACCGGTGGCAGTGAAAAGGTGAACGAAGAGGGCACGCATCTGTATGGTCATGCGTCTGCATCGCAAATCCGCCGGGGGGATGCAAAGGAAACTCTGGCGCGGGCGGCAAAAACCAGCGTAGCAAAGGTGGGTCAGCAGGGGCGCAGTTGACGGGGCCGGGCATTGCGCAGGAAATATGCCCAAGTCCCGCGCTTCGGGTTGACGGCTACCGCGATTCCCCTTAAAGCCAGCGAACCAATTCAGGGTCGGCTCTGCGCGGCCCCCACGTTATGTGTTTTTCCGGATCGCTGGAAGGACACAACAGCAAAAGGATGAACCCATGTCGCGCCGTTGCGAATTGACCGGAAAAGGCCCGATGACGGGCAACAACGTAAGCCACGCCAACAACCGTACACGCCGTCGGTTCCTGCCGAACCTCAACGACGTGTCGTTGCAGTCCGAAGCACTGGGCCGCGCGTTCAAGCTGCGCATCTCTGCCGCAGCCCTGCGCAGCGTCGACCACCGCGGTGGTCTGGACAAGTTCCTGGCGAAAGCCAAGGACGTTGAACTGTCCGACAATGCGTTGAAAATCAAAAAGGCCATCGCGAAAACCAGCGCGACCGCCGATGTGCTGAGCTAAGGCTTACCACAGACCAGATTGGGGCCTCGATCCGAAAGGATCGGGGCCTTTTTCGTTTTGGGCTTAGGTCTTTCTTAAGGGTTTCCCGGCTATCAGGATGGCACCCCGCGCTGCCATTGGCGGTTTTGTTGCGCAGGGGTATGTTTTTATTCGGGAAACCTTGGAAATGCGCGCTAATTGATCCTCTGACATTTGTTGTTCTGGCCATGCTACCTGCCAAGCGGGGCTCAGACCGTGCATCAAGATCGGAGATTTCATGACTGACCCCACCCCCGGCACGCCAAACTCTAGCCCGCCCTCGGGCACGCCTGCCGACACGAATGAGATCGAGACTGATTTCGAGGTTGGCCAAGACAACATCGACGGGACATTGGGCCCGCTGGGCTTTGACATCCACAACCCGGTCTTCATGGTGTCCGGCCTGACGGCAGTGGCCTTTGTGCTGCTGACGATGCTTTTCCCGGATCAAGCCGGGGTGGTCTTCCTTGCTGTTCGGGATTTCGCCACCACCAAGCTGGACTGGCTGTTCATGATCATCGTGAACATCTTCGTTATCTTTTGTATCGTGCTGATTTTCTTGCCCATCTCCAAAGTCAGGCTTGGCGGGAAAGAGGCCGTGCCAGAGTATTCCTACCTTGCTTGGTTCGCTATGCTTTTCGCCGCGGGCATGGGCATCGGGCTTTTGTTCTTTGGCGTGCTTGAGCCGGTGTATCATATGAACGTCTCTGGCCCCTTGGGGGTGCCCCTGCCGATTGCCGAAGATGGGTCGATCATACCTGAGAATGTCGAGGCCGCCCGCGCCATGGGGCTCGCGGCGACCTTTTACCACTGGGGGCTGCATGGCTGGGCGGTCTATGCGATCATGGCGCTGGCCTTGGCCCTGTTTACCTATAACAAGGGGCTGCCATTCTCGATCCGGTCCTGTTTCTATCCGCTTCTGGGCGATCGGGTCTGGGGCTGGCCGGGACATATCATTGATATCTTGGCGGTTTTCGCGACGCTTTTTGGTCTTGCCACATCGCTTGGCTTGGGCGCGCAGCAGGCCAACGCGGGGTTCAACTTTGCCTTCGGGCTTGAGATTTCGACCAACGTGCAGGTGGTCATTATCCTTTTGGTCACCGCCGTGGCGCTGGTGTCGGTCTGGCGCGGGTTGGACGGCGGGGTAAAGATCCTGTCGGAGGTGAACATGATCGTGGCGGTCCTGTTCTTCCTCTTTGTGCTGTTCGTGGGCCCAACGTTGGTGGGGCTTGATGGCTTTTGGACCGGCTTGGTGGCCTATACGCAAGAGATCATTCCACTTTCCAACCCCTTTGGCCGCGATGACGACGGCTACCGCGAAGGGTGGACGGCGTTCTATTGGGCGTGGTGGGTATCTTGGGCGCCTTTCGTGGGGATGTTCATCGCGCGGGTCTCGCGCGGGCGCACGGTGCGGGAATTTATCATCTGTGTGCTGCTGATCCCCTCCCTCATCATCTTTATCTGGATGGGCGTCTTTGGCGGTATTGCGATTGATCAAATCCTGACCAGCCCCGAAACATCGTTGGTGAAGGCCAATGTGATCGACAGCTATTCGCCGGAACTGTCGCTTTTCGGGATGTTGAATGAACTGCCTTTCACCAAGGTGGCCTCGACCATCGCGATTCTCTTGGCGCTGGTGTTCTTTGTTACCTCGTCGGATTCGGGGTCGCTGGTTGTCGATACGATCACGGCGGGAGGCAAAATCGACGCGCCGGTCCCGCAGCGTATCTTTTGGTGCATCGTCGAAGGGTTGATCGCCATCGTGCTGTTGATCGGCGGCGGGCTCTCGGCCCTGCAGGCCGGGGTCACGGCGACGGGTGTGCCCTTTGCGATCTTGATGCTGGTCATGTGCTATACGGTCTACAAGGGTCTGCGCAGCGAACCGCGCTGAGACTATCTGGCGTGCCGTAACTTAGCGGCGCGCCGCCAAAACCTCTGCCACCCATTCGGGGACCGTCTGGCTGGCTGGCCCGATGCGATGCTCCGCGAACTGATTGCCCACGGCAGAGCGTTCGAGATTGAATTCAATCGTATGCGCCCCGGCGCGGCGGGCCTCGGCGACGAAACCGGCGGCGGGGTAAACGTTGCCCGAGGTGCCAATCGCGGCAAAGACATCCGCCTCAACCAAATGATCAAACAGCGCGTCCATCTGATAAGGCATCTCGCCAAACCAGACGATATCGGGTCGCGCGGCGGGGGCGTTGCAGGCGGGGCAGGCATCGCCCGGTGCCATGACCATGGGCGCAGGCCAGCGGTGATCGCAGGCGGCGCAGAGCGCGCCTTTGAGGGCACCATGCATGTGCATCACCTGTCGCGAGCCGCCCTGTTCGTGCAGATCATCGACATTCTGGGTGATGACGACCACCTCGCCGTCAAGCTCGGCCTCTAGCCGGGCGAGGGCGCGATGCGCGGCGTTGGGTGACACCTCGGCCGCCTGTGCGCGGCGGGCGTTGTAGAAATCGACCACCAGTTTTGGATTGCGGGCGAAGCCTTCGGGGGTGGCCACGTCTTCGACGCGGTGCTGCGCCCAAAGGCCATCGGAGGCGCGGAAGGTTTCGAGCCCGCTTTCGGCAGAAATCCCCGCGCCAGTAAGGATCACGATCTTGGTCATGGGGTATTATTCTCCGATCGGGTCTTCGGCTTCAAGCAGGTGAAACCCATCCGCCAGCCACGGCAGTTGCGCGAGGGCGGGGGCGATCATATGCGTCTGCATCAACTGCCGCATGGTCTGGGCAATGTCGCGCGGCACCGGGCCGGACCATTCGGCCCCGGCAAAGAGCGAAATGGTTCGCGCGGGTAGCGGGGTGTTCAGGGGGGCGGGCAGGGGATGCGCGGCCAGCCGGTCGTGGAAACGGGCGGCGCGCATGTAGCCCAAGGGCGTCGTTATCGCCCAGCCAATGCCGCGTGCCACCATGGCCATCAGCGCCAGATGGCTGCCGATCTCGAACCGTGCGCGCAGGTTGTGGCCCTGCGCGGTAAGATGTGCCTCGATCTGTCGCGCGATTAACTGGTCGGCGGCGTAGCGCAAAAAGGGCAGATCGGTGCTGCCGCGCAGCAGGGCCTCGGGGGCATAGGGCGCGCCCGCCGGGGTGACGAGGATGAAGGGGTCGCGGGCCAGTGGGTATTCCAAAACCCCGTCAATCGGTCCGTCGATCTGCGCCGAAAGCGCCATATGCAGGCTTTGATCGCGGAGCGCCTGGGCCAGTTCGTTGCTGCCTGCGGTGATCATGCGAAAGCGGCACCCGGTCAGGCTGTCGCCAAGGATCGTGGCAAGGCGCGGGGTCAGATCATCGTCGAAATCATCGATCACACCGAGGTTCAGCGCCTCCAGATGGGCCAGATCCATCACCGTGACTTCGCTCTGCGCTTGGCGCAATTCGCTGAGCGCCTGTTCGGCCCGGCGCAGAAACATCTGCCCGGCTTGGGTCAATCGCATGGGGCGGCGGGTGTGATCGACCAGTTCCGCCCCGATGGCGGCTTCGAGGTTGCGCATCTGCTGGCTGACGGCGGGCTGGCTGAGCCCCGTGGCCTCTGCCGCCTGCGCCACCGATCCGCTGCGCGCGAGCGCCTCAAACACTTCGATGCCCCGAAGGGTGATGCCTTTGTTCAGCATGTGGTCCCAACTCTTTCGGATCTTGTGAAACCACGGGCGGCTCAGGTCAAGCATTTGCCCATGGAAGTGGCAGCATATCTGTCGCATCTGGAAAAGCGGCGGGAGGCGCTTTGGGCTCACGGGTCGCCCCCTTGAAGCCGCCGCCAAAGCTGCGCAGACTGCGGGCAAACAGCCCTCAGGAGCCTCTCCGAATGAAAATCGCCACAGCCGCCTATCCGCTCGATGTTCTGACCTCATGGGCGCAGTACGAAGACAAACTGGCCCATTGGGTCGCCGAGGCCGCGGTGCAGGGGGCGGAACTGCTGGTTTTTCCCGAATATGCCGCGATGGAATTGGCCACGCTGGATGGGGCCGAAGTGGCCGCCGATCTGGAGCGCTCGCTTTTCTCGGTCTCGGACAAGCTTGAGGAAGCCGACCGGCTGCATATGAAGCTCGCCACCGAGCACAATGTGCATATCGTGGCAGGCTCTGGCCCCGCGGCGACCGAGAGCCGTCCGGTCAACCGCGCGCGGCTGATTACGCCTACGGGGCAGGTGGGGGTGCAGGACAAGCAGATCATGACCCGTTTCGAGCGTGAAGAGTGGGGCGTGATCGGAGGCAATGCGCTTCAGGTTTTCGAGACCGCGATTGGCAAGATCGGGATTTTGATCTGTTATGACAGTGAGTTTCCCCTGCTGGGCCGGGCGCTGAGCGATTGCGATGTGATCTGCGTGCCCAGTGTCACCGAAACGCTAGCGGGCTATTGGCGGGTGCGCATCGGCTCCATGGCCCGCGCGTTGGAGAATCAGTGCATCACGGCGATGTCTTCGGTGGTGGGCGCGGCGGATTGGTCAGAGGCTTTGGGTCAATCTTTTGGCGCGGGGGGGATTTTCTGCCCGCCGGATCGCGGCTTCCCGCCGACGGGCATTTTGGGACTGCGCGAGGTGAACGCACCCGGCTGGACCATTGCAGAAGCCGATTTGGCGCAGGTCGCCGAGGTGCGCGCAGATGGCATCGTTTTGAACCGAAGGGACTGGCAAGACCAGATTGGCCGCGACGGAAAGGCGATAAACGTCGCTTTGCGCTGAATCCCCCTTGAAAAAGCGCAAAAATGCGCCCATTTAAGCCTGCGCCCTCAAATTGGAGGGTTTTGTGCTCAAGGAGAGACCATGGCCAAGGAAGATACGCTCGAATTTCCCGGTGTCGTGAAGGAACTCCTGCCTAACGCGACGTTTCGGGTCGAGCTGGAAAACGGCCATGAGATCATCGCGCATACGGCAGGCAAGATGCGGAAAAACCGCATCCGTGTTCTGGCTGGCGACAAGGTTCAGGTGGAAATGACACCCTATGATTTGACCAAGGGTCGGATCAACTATCGCTTCAAGTAAGCGTTCGCGCGTTGCGCGGCGCAGGCGGGGCCGTGCGCGGCCCCGACCGGGCTGCCGGCCTCAGGCAAAGAGGCCCATAAGATGCAGTTCATTCTCGGATCAGGATCACCGCGCCGATTGGAGCTTTTGGCCCAGATCGGCGTGGTCCCCGATGCCATCCGCGCCCCCGACATTGACGAGACCCCCTACAAGGCCGAATTGCCGCGCCCCTATTGCGCCCGCATGGCGCGTGAAAAGGTGGCGGCCGTGCCTGCTGAGGCGGATGACATCGTGCTCTGCGCGGACACCACTGTGGCGCTCGGGCGGCGCATCCTCGGCAAGCCCGAGGATGAGGCTGAAGCCGAAGCTTTCCTGCGGTTGATGTCGGGCCGTCGGCATAGGGTGGTCACTGCCGTTGCCGTGAAGCGGGGCGAAAAGCTTTGGCAGCGCGATGTGCAAAGCAACGTGAAGATGAAATCTTTATCCGAGCCTGAGATTCGCCGCTACCTTGCCACCGGCGATTGGCGCGGCAAGGCGGGTGGATATGGCATCCAAGGCCCCGCCGGCGCGCTGATCCCATGGATCAGCGGCTCATTCACCGCAATCGTCGGCCTGCCATTGGCCGAGGCTGCGAACCTGCTGCAAGCGGCAGGCTACCCATTTGACGGAGGTGCCGCATGAAGGGCCGTACGATCATTCTTGACCACCTTGGCGATGTTGAAGCCGCTGCACTCATGGTGGACGGCAAGCTGGACGATTTTTTGGTAGACAGCGACGCGCCGCGCGCTGGCACAGTATATCGCGCGATTGCTGATCGCCCGGTAAAGGGGCAGGGGGGGATGTTCCTCAAGACCCCCGATGGGGCGGCTTTTCTGCGCCAGATCAAAGGGCTGGCCCCCGGCCAGACGATCCTTGTGCAGGTCTCGGGCCATGCAGAGCCGGGCAAGGCGATCCCGGTGACCAATAAGCTGCTGTTCAAATCGCGTTATGCCATCGTGACGCCAGATGCGCCGGGGCTGAACATCTCGCGCTCTATCAAAGACGAAGAAGAACGTGACCGACTGCTGGAAATCGCTCATGAGGCCGCAGGCGGTGCTGATCTGGGTCTGATCCTGCGGTCCTCCTGCGCCGGGGCCGATGGCGAGGATATTGCCGAGGATATCGCGAATATGTTGGCGCTTGCGGATACCGTGGCCAATGACGACGCGCAGGAGATGGAGGTGCTGAGCGAAGGCGATGGGCCGCATCTGCTCGCATGGCGCGATTGGACCGCGCCCGCCGAGGTGGTGACCGAAGCCGGGGGCTTTGCCGATCATGGGGTATTGGAAGAGCTTGACCGCGTGTCCTCCTCCCAAGTGTCGCTTGGTGGCGGGGCGTCGATCTTTGTTGAGCCGACCCGCGCGTTGGTGGCCGTGGATGTGAACACGGGCAGTGACGCCTCGCTCGCGGCTGGGGTGAAAGCCAATATGGCCTGCGCCAAGGCGCTGCCCCGCGCGTTGCGCCTGCGCGGGCTGGGCGGGCAGATCACGCTCGATCTGGCCCCCATGCCCAAGAAAGACCGCCGCACCTTCGAAAGCGCGCTGCGTGCGGCCTTCCGCGCCGATGACGTGGACACGACGCTGGTCGGTTGGACGCCTTTGGGTCACTACGAATTGCAGCGTAAACGCGCCCGTCCGGTGCTGGCGGAGGTACTTGCAGGGGCAGGGCAATGAGCTGTCCGATCTGCAAAGCCGAAACCATCAAGGCACACCGCCCCTTCTGCTCGCGCCGCTGCGCCGACATCGATCTGGGCCGCTGGTTCAGCGGAAGCTACGCCGTCCCCTCGCGCGATCCGGAAGACGTTGAAGCAGCCATCGAGGCCGCCGAAGCAGCACAAGACCGCCCTGCAAAGCCCCATTAAGACAGGATAATTTGCGTTTCGTGAAAAGAAGTGGGTTTCGGGGCAAAATGGGGCTGGACACCCCGCGCTACAGGTCCTAGAACCCGCTCACCCGACCTCGAAAGAGGTGACCCGTGCCCGGGTAGCTCAGGGGTAGAGCAGTGGATTGAAAATCCTCGTGTCGGTGGTTCGATTCCGCCCCCGGGCACCATTTTTACCGAACAAAACAAATCACACCCTTCGCCCCCGCGGCGCGCGCGACTTCCGCAGCCAGCCCGGAACCTCCGCCAGCTTTCTGACGTTGTCCCTCTACTCATATAGAGGAGAGCAACCATGGCGAATGACGACCAAGCTAAAGGCAAGGCGAAAGACATCGGCGGCAAGCTGAAAGAAGAAGCTGGCGATGCCACAGGCAACGACGACCTCAAGCACGAAGGTCAGGCCGATCAGGCTGAAGGCAAGGTGCAAAAGGGCGTCGGCGACGCCAAAGATAAGCTATCAGACTAATCGCAAAAGCGCGCCTCTGACCGGAGGCGCGCTTTTCTGTCTGAGCCGCAAGGCTAGGCGCGCTCACTTCTTGATAATGATATAGATCGCATGGACGATCCCGGGGATGTAGCCCAGTAGCGTTAGGATGAGATTAATCCAGAAGTGCTTTCCTAGACCTTCCTGCAAGAACACCCCCAGAGGGGGCAATAGAATAGCGATGATAATGCGAATGATGTCCATAGTGTCACGCCGGGGCCGCCGGGCTCCTTTCTAGGTGGGTTAGTGGCTGGTCTAAGCTAGCCCTCATCAGCCAAGCGGCCAGGGATGCCGTGACAGGCGCGGGCAATTTACACTCGCCGCAGCAAGGGTTTTGCGGCACTCTATCGAAAAGCAGGAGGAGGGGCAGGGTGGAGCCAGTCAGGATTATGTGGCGCCAGATCATGGAGATGGCGCGGGATACTATTGCGCTTTTGCCGCAGATTGCCGTCGCCACCCTTGTATTGATATTGACTTGGGCGATCGCCGCGCTTGGCCGTTCGCTGGTCACTAGAACCCTGTCGCGAACCAAACTCCGCCCAAGCCTGCAAGACCTCTTTACGCTTCTGACGTCGATCCTCATTTGGGTCTTTGGCATCATGATCGCGGCCGTGATCGTCTTCCCCGGCCTTACCCCCGCCAGCATTCTGGCTGGCCTCGGCATCGGGTCGGTCGCCATCGGCTTTGCCTTCAAGGATGTCTTTGAGAACTTCCTTGCTGGGATCATCATCCTCTTTCGCCGCGAGATGCGTATGGGGGATCATATCGAATGTGAGGGGATCGAGGGTAAAGTTGCCCATATCGCCATCAGAGAGAGCCACATTCGCCAGACGGACGGGCAACTTGTGATCGTCCCGAACGCGATGCTGTTCAAAAACCCTGTCTATGTTCGCACGGATCAAAAACACCGCCGCCAAACAGTGATCTGCGGCGTGGCCTATGATGTGGATTTGAATGAGGCGCGCACTGTCATCACCCAAGCTGTCGAGGGTTGTGAGACAGTAGAGCAGGGGGATCACCCCATTCATATCTTCGCCCAAGAGTTTGGGGATTCCTCGATTAATTTCGAAGTGACTTGGTGGACAGGCTCGGTTCCGGTGGAACAGCGCCGCTCTCGGGATGAGGTCGTGACGGCGGTAAAGCGGGCGTTGGATGACGCCGGGCTTGAGATACCATTTCCTTACCGTACGCTCACCTTCAAAGAGCCGCTGCCGCTTCGCCGTTCAGAGGATAATGAAGCAGAGGGGTGAGGATTGCGGCATTATGAAGGGGTGCTGGCTTTCGATTTGATTCACCAAATAGATGCTTCTCGGCTGTGAATCGTGGGTGATTCACTGGAATCTGGCCGATCTTCCGTCGGAGCCGGGGCAGGGCGGCTGGATCCTGCCCTTCGAAAGCTTGAAAATAGCATGCAATTTCAGCCGCTTGCCGAAAGGTTCCCCGAAACCTTCACTTTTCTCAACTTTCTGCTTGCGGGTTTCTGTCACTCGCCTTAGAACCCCCTCTACCGGCGGCGCAGCGATGCAGCGGCGGGGCGCCAGACGGGGCGGACGGGAGCGGAGACGCTGAGTTCGGTTCGGAAAGCGGATAAAAATTCGAGGTATTAGGGCCGGGCGCGCCAAGAAGTTAGGGCGCATCTCAGTTTCTTTTGTCTCAACGTTGTTTGAAAATTTGATATCTGAAGAGATATGTGGGCGGTTTGGTTTATTCGATGGATCAACGTCTGTATATCGCGCTCTTAGGCTTCGGCCGATGATAGAGTGTCAGCTTCACTGTTTGGACGGCTTTCGACTACTTTGTAGTCTCAAGCACAACAAGCAGAGAACGGCTTGTATCTTTCAGTAAGGGATACAGGTCGATGTGCAGAGGTTCGACGTCAAGGATAAGCTAGCAATAGCTTTTCAACTTGAGAGTTTGATCCTGGCTCAGAACGAACGCTGGCGGCAGGCCTAACACATGCAAGTCGAGCGAGACCTTCGGGTCTAGCGGCGGACGGGTTAGTAACGCGTGGGAACGTGCCCTTCTCTGCGGAATAGCCACTGGAAACGGTGAATAATACCGCATACGCCCTTCGGGGGAAAGATTTATCGGAGAAGGATCGGCCCGCGTTAGATTAGATAGTTGGTGGGGTAATGGCCTACCAAGTCTACGATCTATAGCTGGTTTTAGAGGATGATCAGCAACACTGGGACTGAGACACGGCCCAGACTCCTACGGGAGGCAGCAGTGGGGAATCTTAGACAATGGGCGCAAGCCTGATCTAGCCATGCCGCGTGTGTGATGAAGGTCTTAGGATCGTAAAGCACTTTCGCCAGGGATGATAATGACAGTACCTGGTAAAGAAACCCCGGCTAACTCCGTGCCAGCAGCCGCGGTAATACGGAGGGGGTTAGCGTTGTTCGGAATTACTGGGCGTAAAGCGTACGTAGGCGGATCAGAAAGTTGGGGGTGAAATCCCGGGGCTCA